>NZ_AP019779.1:0-311666 GCF_019669925.1 Methanobrevibacter arboriphilus | reverse complement strand
GTTTTAGTTAAAAAAATCCAATCTCAAGAACATTTATGTGCATACTTTACTAGTGATAAACCTATTGATGTTAAAAGCTTAAAATCTCATTTGAAAAATAAATTAACACCTTATATGATTCCAAATATATATATGGAGCTAGATGAATTTCCACAAACTCCTAATGGAAAAATAGACACAAAATCTCTTCCAGAACCATTATTAAAAGAAAAAAAATATGTTGCTGCAAAAAATAAAGATGAAAAATTCTTTGCTGATGTTTTTGCAAATGTATTAGAGATAAATAAAGTAGGAGCAACAGATAGTTTCTTTGATTTAGGTGGAACTTCTCTTTTAGCAACAAAAGTCATGGTTGAATCAGTAAATGCAGGTTATAACATATCTTATGGGGATATATTCACATACCAAACACCAGAGAATATTGCTAGAGTATTATTAGAAAAAGAAAAAACTTTAAATCAACCAAAGAATTTACTACAGGTGGAAACAGAAGATCCGTTAGTAAACAAGCAAAAAAGATCCCAATCATTTAATAAACAAAGGATTGATCTAAATATTGAAAGTATTGATAACCTTGATTCAGATTTTAACAAATATTCAACTAAAAGATTCAATGATATCTTAAAAAAACAAAACCTAGAACAGTTTAAAACACAATCTAAACAAGATTTAGGAAATGTATTACTAACTGGAACAACTGGATTTTTGGGTATGCATTTATTACATGAATTTATAAAAAATGAAAATGGAAAGATATATTGTATGCTTAGAAAAGGAAGACATACAGATGTTGAAAAAAGATTAAAGTCATTATTATTTTATTATTTTGATACTAGTTATGATGAATTGTTTAATTCAAAGATTCATGTTATTGAAGGAGATGTTACAAATATTGATGATTTTAAAAAAGCATCTTCATTTTCAATCGATACTGTTTTAAATAGTGCTGCTAATGTTAAACATTATGCTTCTGGAACACAAATTGAAGATGTTAATGTAGGAGGAGTAAAAAACGCTGTTAAATTTTCAAAAGAGAATAATTGTAATTTAGTACATATATCAACAGCAAGTGTTGCTGGAGAAAGTGTAAATAATATTCCTCCTAATGATATATATTTTGAAGAGGATATGTTATATATTGGGCAAAATTTAGAACATAAATATATTAATAGTAAATTTAAAGCAGAAACTATTATTTTAGATACTGTATTAACTGGTGAGATAAATGCTAAAATTATGCGTCTTGGTAATCTTATGGCTAGAGAACAAGATCAAGAATTCCAAATTAATTTTGATACAAATGCATTTATCAATCGTTTGAAATCTTATAGTATAATTAAAAGAATTCCTTATAATATGATGAATTTAAGAGTAGATATTACTGCAATTGATAGTACTGCAAAAGCTATCATGCTTCTTTCAAAAACTCCTAAAGAATATTTAGTTTTCCACCCATTTAATAATCATTATATCTATATTTCTGACATTATATCAATCATGAATAAACTTGGACTTAATATTAAAGGATCTAATCAAAAAGAGTTTAATGAAGCTCTTCAAGAAACAATGAAGGATGAATCTAATGCAATTAAAATTTCTGGTTTTATAGCATCTATGAATAAAGGAGAAAATAGAAGTTTTATATCCTCTAAAAATGATTATACAATGGAAATACTTTATCATTTAGGGTTTAAATGGCCATTAATTACTAATGAATATCTATCAACATTTATAAAATACTTAATTGACTTAGATTTTTTTTGATTAATAATAATAAATTAATATAAAGGTTTATAACTGAAAAAATGTAATCTATTTATAAAATTAATATTATAATAAGGTGGATTAATGTTTGAAAGAAACTACAATATAATATCAGCAAAATATAAGAAATTTTTATTACCCACCGTAATTTTATCAATGGCTATGTATATGAGTGTTATCATAGATGGAATAATCGTTGGTAACTTAATTGGACCTAATGCTCTTGCAGCTATTGCATTACTCATACCAATAACTGGTCTTTTTAGTACTATATACTGGACTTTTGGTATTGGAGGCTCAGTACTATCAGCAATAGCAAAAGCTGAGAGAAATGAGATGAAATCTAGAATATATTTCTCATTATCTATTATTTCTTTATTGGTTATTGGTCTAGTAATAGCTATTCTTGGTTTTTTTTATATTGGTGAAATATCTAAGGTTTTTTCAAATAGTGAAGTTCTTCTTCCATTTGTAATAGATTATGGACGCATATTATTTATGGGCGCTCCTTTATTATTCATTGCTTTAGGAATTAGTTATTTTATGCGAGCAGAGGATAAGCCTCATCTTGCTACTGCTGTTTTAATATCTTCTAATTTTGTAAATATAATTATGGATATTGTATATATTAAATTTTTTAATTTAGGGATTGGTGGTGCTGCTCTAGCTACAGTAACTGGATATTTAGTTGGAATGATATTTATTGTTAAATATTTAATATCAAATGATAGAGAAACTAGATTTACAAACATATTTAAATCTAAAATAAAAAATCTAAAAGAAATAATTTTTTCAGGATTTCCTCCAGCATCAGGGCAACTATTTATTTTATTAAAAACATTTTTCATCAATATAATTATATTATCTACAATTGGGGAAGCTGGAACTGTTGCATTTGCTATATGCTTTGATTGTTTAATTATAGCATCTATACCTATTATTGGTGTTTGCCAAACAATGTCTCCTATTGTTTCTGTTTTTTATAGTGAAAAAGACTTTAGTGGTGTGAAATTTGTAATGAGGAAATCATTTAAAATAGCTATATTTTCATGTATTTTATTGACAATATTTCTTATATTATTCCCTAACATCATTCTAGACATATTTGGAGTTACTGGAATAAATAATATTATTGTTGGAGAAGAAGCAATCAGGATATTTTCATTGAGTTTTATTGGAACAAGTATAACCTTCTTAATGTTATTTTATACCCAAGCTATTCAGAAAAAACTCATCTCTTTCATAATTTCAATATCCCAGGGTTTATTAATTTTAGTTCCTTCAGCATACATTCTTTCACATTTAATTGGAGGATCAGGAATATGGATTTCTTTTTTAATAGCTGAAATAGGAACTATAATTATAATTTATTTAATTACGATTATAATATCAAAAAAATCAAAAGGAAAATATTCTGGAATTTTGATGCTTCCAAAAAGCAAGGAAGGGTCTGTATTGGATGTAACCATTAAATCTTCTGTTGATGATGCAGTTGGGCTTTCAGAAAAATTAATTAAATTTGCAGAAGAAAATGGTGTTGATAAAAAAACATCTATATATGTTGGAATTGCAATTGAAGAGATGGTAGTTAATACAATAAAGTATAATTCGGATAGTATTGATTATATTGATGTTTTATCAGAGATAGATGAAAATGAAATAAGGATCTCTTTTAAAGATTCTGGAATTGAATATGACCCAACAAAAGATGTTGTAACTGAAGAAAGTGATTTTGAAAATATTCATGTTCTTAAAAAAATAGCTGATAAAATCAGTTATGCTAGACTTATTGGATTAAATAGTACAATAATAACTATAAAACGATAAAATTTAAATCATGAAAATAAATTATGAAATTAAAATTATGAAAATGATATAAAATTATGAAAATGAGAATTATATAATATAAAAAATATAATAATACTAATAAATAATATATTACTAATAAAGAATATAGTAGTAATAAAGGATGTATATTACTAATAAATAATACATTATAGTAATAAATGATCTATATTACTAATAAATGATGCATTGTAGTAATAAATGATAAGCAATAAAAAATTAAGAGATGGTCTAATGATTATAGATAAAAAATTTGATGGAAATTGTTTGAGGATAATGTTAAAAGGTAGGTTAGATACGAATAGTGCTCCAATCTTAGAGGAAAGTCTAACTGACAATTTTCAGAATATTAATAGCTTAATCCTTGATTTTGAAGAATTGATGTATATTTCAAGTGCAGGACTTCGTGTTATCATATTAATACATAAAAAGATACCTAATGATTGTGAAATGTCAATAGAAAATGTTAATGATATAATAATGGAAGTATTCGATACAACAGGGTTTAGCAATGTTTTAAGCATTAATCAATAATATAAATTAGTATAGATGAACTTAATCAATAATATAGGGTATATATGAAAAAATAATGTATTATTTTTATTAACTAGATAATATTAACTAGATAATATTAACTAGATAATATTAACTAGATAATATTAACTAGATAATATTAACTGGATAATATTAAATTTATTAGTTGATAATATTAGTTTTACTAAATTGATAGTCTATTATTTTATTATTGAGGATCTATTGTTTTTATTGAGGATAAAAACATTAAATAATACAATTAAATAAAGGGTTAAAAAATGAAACAAATTATAGTTTGCAATAATAAACAGCAATTATATGATGTTTTGGATTTTGTTAAAAAAGATTTAGATCCCTATAAAGTTTCAAAAAAATTTCAATTTCAATTAGAGCTTTCTATTGAAGAAATATTCGTAAATATAGTTAATCATGCTTATGAAATACATGATAATGAAAAAAAGATCTTAATTAATTCTTACATTGAAACAGATCCTTTAAAAATTGTTTTAGAATTTTTAGATGAAGGTAATCCTTATAATCCATTAAAAAATAATGATCCTGATATATCACTTCCTTTAGAAGAAAGGACTATTGGTGGTCTAGGAATATACCTTGCAAAAAGAAATGTTGATAGTATTGAGTATAAATACAAAGATAAAAAGAATATCCTCACAATTAAGAAAAATCTTGAATAGTACTTGATTAAGGAAAAACGGAGGAGTAACTATAGAATTAGAAACCAAAAACTTAGATAGTGTAAAATCAAAATTAATAGTTTTGATTTTTTGCTCTTTAATTTATATATTAATCGCAGTTCCTTTCCGTTACTTTTTTCCAATATTGTATGTATCAGAACTTAGACCAGCTAGTGCACTACCTCCAGTATTTGGTATGCTGTTTGGTCCTTGGGGAGCTTTAGGTGCAGCTATAGGTAATATGGTTGCAGATATAATTGCAGGTTATCCTCCAGAAATATATATTTTAGGATTCATTGCACAGTTTTTTTATGGTTATATTTCTTATAAACTATGGTATGGTTTAAAAATTACAGATAAAATTACTCCACCAAGAATAAATAATGTTAAAAGCTTAATAAAATTCATTATAGTAATTCTCATAGCAAGTACTGTTATGTCAATATTACTAGGATTATTATTAGAATCTCTAAATATTGCAAATATTGCTTCTCCAAGTACTTTAATGTTTGAATTTAATAATTTTGATTTTTCAATGATATTGGGAGTTTTAATAATTAACTTAGCTAATTTTTATAATATTAAAATGTATAAACCAAAAAAATCTAAGAAAAGCTATTTTTCTCCAAAATTATCTGATATTTCACTGATTTTAGCTACTATAATAGGAATTAGTTATGCTATATATTCTTTATTTATGCCTCCTATTTCAAACAATTATATTATTACTCTAATTGTTTATATCTTAGTTTTCATATATTTACTAAGGCCGATTACTGAAAAAATAGAAGATAAGATTTCTTTTATTAAAATTTCATTAACAGAAAAGATAATATCCTTTTTTTTAATAATAGGGGCTATTATGGCTATTCTTACGGGAATTGTAGCTTTTTATACAGATCCTACATCGATTTCAAATACTTCTGAATTTTGGGGAATAATTTATATTAATATATCAGTTGTATTAATTATATTCTACATAATGTCAGTTCTATTTTTATGGTATATAGAGAAAAATATCACAACCCCTATAGAATCTATATCAGAAATTACTGATGATTATACGAATGATGATGATAATATTGAGAATAGTGAAAAAATAATCTCTGAGATTAAAAACTTTACTGAAGACAAAGGTGAAATAGGAATATTAGCTAACTCTCTTGAAAAAATGATTATAAATTTAGAAAATTATATGGAAAAGTTAAGAAAAGTCACATCAGAAAAGGAAAGAATCAACACAGAATTAGACATAGCTAAAAAGATTCAAGAGTCTATATTACCAAATAAATTTCCTGCATTTCCTAATAAAGTAGAATTTGATGTGTATGCTATGTCTAAATCTGCTGAAAAAGTAGGGGGAGATTTTTATGATTTTTTCTTAATTGATGAAAACCATCTAGCAATTGTAATAGCTGATGTTTCTGATAAAGGAATTCCTGCTGCATTATTTATGATGATTGCTAAAACATTAATTAAAAGTAATCTTTTAAACGAAAATACTCCAGATGAGGCATTTTTCAATGCTAACAATCAATTATGTGAAGATAATGATCAAAATATGTTTGTAACAGCATGGATGGGTGTTTTAGAAATAGATACTGGTAAATTTACTTTTGTGAATGCAGGACACAATCCTCCAATATTAAAAGATAATGAAAAATCTGTTTGGCTTAAATCTAGTCCCGGATTTGTTTTAGGTGGTATAAAAGACATAAAATATCTCCAAAATAAGATTACTTTAAAACCAGGGGATCGGCTATTATTATATACTGATGGTGTTACTGAAGCTATTAATAACAAAGAAGAATTTTTTGGAGAAAAACGTTTAATTGAAACTTTTGATAAAAAGGGAGATTCTCAAATTAAAGAAGTTCTTGATTCAATTAAGGATGATATAGACTTGTTTGCTGGAGATATAGACCAGTTTGATGATATTACTATGTTGATACTAGAGTATAAAAAGGAGTAATTATTTAAGTAAGCTATAGAATATAAATTAAAATTAGTTTTTTTTTTAAATGGAGTGAGATTCAATAAATAAAAATGAATCTCAAAGCCCAACACATATTATTTATATTTAGTATTATATTATTTAAATTTTTTCATTTTTATTACTAATCTATATTATAGTAATATTTATATATTTTATATTGTTTATTTTTTATTGTGGAGTTAAGAGAATAGTATTAAAATGATTTATTATTTTATGGAATATAATTAAAATTAGTATTAGTTATTTTAAAAAAATGGAGTGAGATTCATTTTTATTTAATGAATCTCAAAGCCCAACACCTATTAATTATATTTAATATTATATTATTTAAATTTTTTTATTTTTATTACTAATTTATATTATAGTAATATTTATATATTTTTTATTACATATTTATATTTTGGTATTACTAAGCTCCTAAGTTGTTGATTTTTGGAGAAGTCCGACACCTAATGGCTTCTCTTCTATATAAAAATAAGGGAGGTGGTAGTATGTCTGATAATTTTAAAGCATTTTTACTTGATGTTTTAATTATATTAATTATTTCCATCACCAACCTTCTTATTAAACTATTTAGTTAGATGGAGGTCTTGGAGCTTAGTATACCCTACTTTTCATTCAATTTTTTATTAAATATTAGGTTATTATTGAAATAGTTAACCTATTTTTTATTAAACTATTATTTTTATTAATTATTATTTTTTTACTAATTATTATTTTTAATATTTTTTGTTCTAATTTCTATTATCTATTTTTACTTCTTTATTTTTAACTATAGTTTATAAAAGTAATTTTTATTAATAAGTTCTAACAAAATCTTACTTGTATTATTTTCAAAAAAGAAAAAATAGGCTTATTATGAATGTTAATCAAATGAATATTAATGAAGATATGAAAATTATCGATATTATTGATGAATTTTCTGCATCTGGTGTATTAGGTGCTGGTAGAGTTGGAAGGTCTTGTGAACTTTTAGCTGATATGATTTATCATGATGATATGAAGGTATTTTTAAGTGTAGCTGGACCTCTTGTTCCTGGAGGTCTTCGTAATGTTATCTCTAGTATGATTAAAAGAGGTCATATTGATGTTTTAATAACAAGTGGAGCTAATATAACTCATGATCTTTTAGAGTCTTTTGGTGGGTCCCATTATCGTGAATATGGTTTTGATGATGAAAAATTAAATGAAGCTGGGATGGGTAGAATTGGAGATGTTTACACTAAATCTGATGATTTTGAAGTTTTTGAAAAAGAAATAAGTGTTCTTTTTGATAAAATTACTAAATCCATTGCTCAAAAAAATTTCAACGACCCAAAATCTTGTGATGAACACAATATAATATCTATTAAGGATTTATTGTATGAAATTGGACTTTTGATTGAAGATGAAAATTCTATTCTCAAAATAGCTGCTGAAAATAATGTTCCTATCTTTGCACCTGGATTAATTGATAGTATGTTTGGTTTACAGTTATGGATGTTTACTCAGGAGAATAATCTTATTGTTGATGCTGTTAGAGATATGCATGATCTTTCAGATATTGTTTTTGAATCAGAGCGTGTTGGAGCTATTCTTCTTGGTGGTGGGCTTCCTAAACATTATTGCCTTGCATCTAATCTTTTAAAAGGTGGTGTTGATGCAGCTATCCAAATTACAATGGATCGTAGTGAAACAGGGAGTTTAAGTGGTGCACCACTTGAAGAAGCTAAATCTTGGTCAAAAGCTAAATGTGGTTCAAATCTAACTTCTGTAATTGGAGATGTTACAGTTATATTTCCATTAATCTATGCTGGAGCATTAGATAAGATTAAGAATAAAAAGTACTAAAAATAAAAAATAATAGAACTATATTTTAAGAACTATATTTTATAAAAATTAGGATAATTATAATAATTTGTAAAAATTAGAACAAAAATTATTAAAAATTAAGAACATTAAGAAATTAAAAATAAATATATTTTCTAAAAATTACAAAAAAAATATTAAAATTGATATTAAAAATTAATTATTTATTTAAGAAATTAATTATTTAGGAGTTATTCATTGAATTATATTGTATTAGCTATCTTATATTCTGTTTCAGGATTTTTAATGAAGTTGTCTGATGATGAGTATGATGAAAAATCAAATAAATTGATCGCTGTTATCATTGGTATTGTTTGTGGTATAACCATTGCTTTTTTAGCTAGTAATAATATAGATGCTTCTTATATTTTCATTGGAATACTAATTGGAACTGCTTTATCTTTTAAAATTGACGGTATTCATCATATTGCAACTCTTCTAGTATTCTTATTATTGTATCTTATTTGGGGTATTTTCAATACTAATGGTAGTATTTTAGCTGATTTAAGTTTGATCACACTCTTAATTTGTATTATTTCAGCATTTATTGATGAAATTGGTAATGATAATAAATGGATTTATAGTAAAAGTAAATTTTTAAAGTTTTTCTTTGATTATAGGTTTACAATGAAATTAGCTATATTATTTTTAGCTATTTTAGGTTATTATCAAACTATAACTGGATTTTCATTACCATTTATTGATTTTTTAAGTTTTTCAACTTTTATATTCTTCATACTCTTTGAATTGTCTTATGAATTAGCTAATATAGTTTTTAATAAGTATTTTATTGATTGATATATTTTAAATTCATTTTTATCTATTAATTTTTTATGTTTTTACTTTGCTATAGCTTACTTTTTTCTATATATTTTTCTTGTTTTATACTTCTTTGACTTTTTTATCTTTTAATTTTTTTTAATTTTTATATTTATTCTTTTATTTTTTTAATACTATTAATCATTCTTTTATTTTTAATTTAGAGGCGGGGTAGCTATTGTTTTTTGTTTTTTGGTAGTTATATTTATATAGGAGTAATTTTATATTATTATAATAAACATAGGGAGCATTCACTTATTGTGTTTTTTATAATTGATATTATTATTTAATTAAAAAGTATTGAGGTAAAATGATTATGTTTAAGAATAAATTTTTTGTTTCGTTTGTGTTGGTACTAGTTTTTTTATTCTTGTTTAGTTTATCTAGTGTTAGTGCAGCTAGTTATGATTTTAATAATGGTAATACTACTGAACAGTTTCAAAATGTTATTAGTACTGATACTGATGATTTGGTGATTAGTTTTGATGATGGTGATTATACTGGTTGGAGTCAGCTTAATATTAGTCGTAATGCTACTATAGTTGGTAAAAACCGTGGTGGTGCTAAATTCACAACATCTAGTGGTGGTAATTTGTTTAATGTTACTGCTATTAATGTAACGATTGTTAATTTAACTATTAGTGGTTATGCTACAGCTATTATGTCTAATTGTAGTGATTTGACTATTAGTAATAATAATATTAATACTTCTGGTGTTAGTATTAATTTAAGTAGTAGTGGTAGTGCTAATCCTATAACTGGTGTTGTTATTAAGGATAATATTATTAAATCCAGTCTATCTACTAATTATGGTGCTGTTTCTTTATTCGGTAAATCTGCTGATAAGAATATTTTTGATGTTTTATTTAGTGATAATAATATAACTGGTAGTTATTATGGTGTATACTTAGATGGTAGTTCTAGTAATGGTGTTGTTTCGTCTGCTAATTTGGTTTTTGAAAACAACAACATCACAGGAACACCCTATGGTGTTCATCTGTATGCATCCAGCAGCAACAACACCAATATAACCTGCACTGGCAACAACATCACAGGAACATCACGAGGTGTTTCTCTGTATGCATCCAGCAACAATTCACAATTTACCTTCACTGACAACAACGTCACAGGAACATCAGGCTTTGGTGTTTATCTGTCTGCATCTAGCAGTAACAATTCATATTTTACCTTCACTGGTAACAACATCACAGGAACATCTGGTGTTTCTCTGCCTGTATCCAGCAGTAACAATTCATATTTTACTTTCACTGGTAACAACATCATCGCACTAACAGCAATCTTTGGTGTTACTTTGACTGCATCTAGCAGTAACAATTCATATTTTACCTTCACTGGTAACAACATCACAGGAACATTAAATTATAGTGTTTCTCTGAATGTAGACAGTAGCAACAATATTAATATAACTTTCGACCACAACAACATCACAGGAGGGACCCATGGTGTTTCTCTGTCTTATCTGTTTGCATCCACCAGCAACAACACCAATATAACTTTCGACCACAACAATATCACAGGAGGAACCTATGGTGTTCATATGGAGGCATACAACAGCAAAAACTCACAATTTATCTTCGACCACAACAACATCACAGGAACATCAGGCGATGGTGTTTATATGCGTGCATCCAGCAACAACACCAATATAACTTTCGACCACAACAATATCACAGGAGGGACCCGTGGTGTTTATCTGGAGGCATCTAGCAGCAACAATAATATTATAACTTTCGACCACAACAATATCACAGGAGTAAACTATGGTGTTCGTCTGGAGGCAGATAGCAGTAACAATTCATATTTTACCTTCACTGACAACAACGTCACAGGAACATCAAGCGGTGGTGTTTATCTGCGTAGCCCCAGCAACAATAATATTATAACTTTCGACCACAACAACATCACATCAACATCCTTTTATGGTGTTCATCTGGGTGTATCTAGCAGCAACAACATATCCTTCACTGACAACAACATCAAAGGAGGGTCACGAAGTGTTCATCTGGATGTATCTAGCAGCAACAACATATCCTTCACTGACAACAACATTATTCGTGGTGGTGATCATGGTGTTCGTGTGGATGCATCTAGCAACAACAACAGCATATCCTTAACTGGCAATAATATCGCAGTAGAATCAAGCAGTGCTGTTTATCTGAATGCAAAAAACAATACTAATATAACTTTTGACCACAACAACATCACAGGAAAAACTGGTGTTTCTCTGAGTGTATCTAGCATCAACAATACTAATATAATTTTTGACCACAACAACATCACAGGAACATTATACACTGCTTTTACTATGAATGGATTCACCAGCAACAACATTAATATAACCTTCAATGACAACAACATGACTAGTGTTACTTATGGGTGTTATCTGGCTGTATACAGTAGCAACAACACACAATTTACCTTCACTGACAACAACGTCACAGGAACATCAAACGTTGGTGTTTATCTGAATGCATACGGCAGCAACAGCTCACAATTTACCTTAGACCACAACAACATCACATCAACATCAAACAATGGTGTTTATCTGTCTACATTCATATACAGCAGCAACAACTCACAATTTACCTTCACTGACAACAACATTACTGGTGTTAGTTATGGTGTGAATGTTTATTCTAATAATGGTAATATTAGTAGTGTTATGTTTTTGAATAATACTATAAATGCTACTAATGGTAGTGGTTTTTATTTTAATAATAGTGGTGCTAATGCTATTAATGTGACTGATTTTGTTATTCGTGGTAATAATATTTTTGCTAGTGTTGTTGGTTTGAATTTCAGTGGTCTTAAGACTGGTTCTCTTGTTAATGTTACTGTTGAGTATAATAGGATTATTGCTCCTGTTGGAGTGAATCTCAATGGTTATGATAATGGTAGTAGTTTTGATTATAATTGGTGGGGTGTTAATGATATAACTGGTAAAACTTTAAGTATTGATACGGTTAATCATTTTATTTTGAGAATTACTAATCTTACTAGTTTGGATAATCTTCAATCAGGTGATAATGTTTCATTCGCATTTTTAGTGCTTAATACTACTTTAACAAATGAAGGTGTTGAGAATTTACCTTATTTTGCTTTGAATGGTACTTTTAATGGTAATAGTTATGATACTAGTCGTGATGATTCATTTGAAGATAATTTTACTGTGTCTTCTGGTACTCAAGTAGTTGCTGCAACTTTAGATAATCAATATGCAATTCTAGCATTTAATACAAATTCTAGTGTCATTGTTTCTGATGTTAGTATTGGTGATACAGCTGTTATTAGTGGTCAATTAAGTAATTATACTGGTGATGGTTATGATTTGTTGAATGTTACTGTTGATGGAAACATTCAATCAGTTACTATTAATAGTACTGGTGGTTGGAGTCTTAATTACACTACTAACAAGACAGGAAACATTACTGTAACTGTTAATTATACTGAGTCTGATACTGGTAATTACACAAGTTTTACTAACACTACAATCTTTGAAGTGTTTAAAAACAGTACTAACAGTACTATCAATGTAGGTAATGTTCAAATTGGAACTAATGCTACTATTACTGGTCAACTTGAGGGTTATACTGGTGATGGTTCTGATTTGTTGAATGTTACTGTGGATGGAAACACTCAATCAGTTACTATTAATAGTACTGGTGGTTGGAGTCTTAATTACACTACTAACAAGACAGGAAACATTACTGTAACTGTTAATTATACTGAGTCTGATACTGGTAATTACACAAGTTTTACTAACACTACAATCTTTGAAGTGTTTAAAAACAGTATTAACAGTACTATCAATGTAGGTAATGTTCAAATTGGTACTAATGCTACTATTACTGGTCAGTTAGATAATTTCACTGGTATTGATCTTGTTAATGTTACTGTTGATGGAAACACTCAAAGTATCACTGTTAATGTTACTGGTGGTTGGAGTATTACTTATGTGGCTAATCGTACAGGAAACATCACTGTAACTGTTAATTTTAATGGTAATGAGAATTATACTGGTTTTAGTAATAGTACAAGTTTTGAAGTGTTTAAAAATAGTACTAACTCTACTATTATTGTTTCTGATGTTCAAGTTGGTAATACTGCTGTTATTACTGGTCAACTAGCTAACTTTACTGGTATTGGTTTTGTTAATGTTACTGTTGATGGTAGATTGTATAATGTTGTTGTGGATTCTATTGGTGGTAATTGGACTGTGAGTCATGTTACTAATCATACTGGAACTCATAATGTGACAGTTTCTTATACTGAATTGGATGGGGGTAATTATACAAGTTTCACTAATACTAGTAGCTTTGCTGTGTTGAAAAATAGTACTAATAGCACTATTCTTGTGGGTAATGTTCAGGTTGGTACTGATGTTAGTATTACTGGTCAGCTTGTGGGGTATGTTGGTGATGGTTCTGATTTGTTGAATGTTACTGTGGATGGTAATTTTTATAGTGATGTTAATATTAATAGTAATGGTGCATGGAATTTAACTTATTTGACTAATCGTACAGGAAACATTACTGTGACTGTTAATTATTCTGGTAATGATAATTACACAAGTTTTAATAATAGTACAACCTTTGAAGTGTTTAAAAACAGTACTAATAGTACTATTATTGTGGGTAATGTTCAGGTTGGTTCTGATGCTTTTATTAGTGGTCAACTTGTGGGTTATGTTGGTGATGGTTCTGATTCTTTAACTGTTACTGTTGATGGAAACATTTATAGTTATGTTACTATTAATAGTACAGGTGGTTGGAATTTAACCTATTTAACTAATCGTACCGGAAACATCACAGTATCTGTTAGTTATATTGGTAATGATAATTACACAGGTTTTACTAATACTAATAGTTTCAATGTTAATAAATTAGCTACTAATTCTACTATTAATATTCCTGGAACTGTTAAATTTAATCAAGCAGTTTCAATTTCTGGTGTTTTAACTGATCAGAATGATAATCCTATAGCTGATGCTGATTTGGAACTCATTATTGGTGGTGAGTCTTTTAATGTGGCTACTGATTCTAGTGGTGTTTGGAGTCTTAATTACACTACTAACAAGACAGGAAACATTACTGTGACTGTTAATTATTCTGGTAATGATAATTACACAAGTTTTAATAATAGTACAACCTTTGAAGTGTTTAAAAACAGTACTAATAGTACTATTATTGTGGGTAATGTTCAGGTTGGTTCTGATGCTTTTATTAGTGGTCAACTTGTGGGTTATGTTGGTGATGGTTCTGATTCTTTAACTGTTACTGTTGATGGAAACATTTATAGTTATGTTACTATTAATAGTACAGGTGGTTGGAATTTAACCTATTTAACTAATCGTACCGGAAACATCACAGTATCTGTTAGTTATATTGGTAATGATAATTACACAGGTTTTACTAATACTAATAGTTTCAATGTTAATAAATTAGCTACTAATTCTACTATTAATATTCCTGGAACTGTTAAATTTAATCAAGCAGTTTCAATTTCTGGTGTTTTAACTGATCAGAATGATAATCCTATAGCTGATGCTGATTTGGAACTCATTATTGGTGGTGAGTCTTTTAATGTGGCTACTGATTCTAGTGGTGTTTGGAGTTTAAATTACACTCCAAAACGTGCTGGAGTTTTTGATTTATCTCTTGTTTATTTGGGTGATGATCTTTATGAAGGATTTGTTGAAAATAAGATTTTTAATGTTAGTAAGTTAGCTACTAATTCCTCTATTAATATTCCAAATAATGTTAAAGTAGGAAAAGCAATTACTGTTTCTGGTGTTTTAACTAGTGGTGGTAAACCATTGGCTAATGCTAATGTTCTTGTTACTATTGCTGGTAAAACTTATAAGGTTACTACTAATAGTGATGGTGTTTGGAAACTGTCTTACACTCCTAAAAGTTGGAAATTCACCATGAAGGTTTCCTTTGCTGGTGATAATGATTATCTTGGTTTTAATATTAGTAAATCTTTTAAAGTAGTTGGGAAAGCTAAGGTAAAGATTGTTAAGATTTCTAAGCTTGTTAAAGTAGGTAAGTATAGAGTTTTTAATCTTTATAGTAAAATTTACACCATTAAAAACTTGGGATCTGCTTTAGGTTCTAAGGATTATGTTAAGTACTTTAAAAATTGGTATTTGGAGAAATTGTCTAAAACTAGTAAAGCCATTAAATATCAGTTTAAAACTAAGTCTAGGGTTTTAAAGGTTCAAATTAAGAATTTGGGTGTTGGAAAACAAGTTAAATTTAAAATAATAG
Source organism: Methanobrevibacter arboriphilus (assembly GCF_019669925.1). Classification (NCBI taxonomy): domain Archaea; kingdom Methanobacteriati; phylum Methanobacteriota; class Methanobacteria; order Methanobacteriales; family Methanobacteriaceae; genus Methanobrevibacter; species Methanobrevibacter arboriphilus. The sequence continues at coordinate 295,875 of NZ_AP019779.1, read as the reverse complement.
TAACACACAGAAAAAGATTATAAAAAATTGTAATTCTTTTTTTCTCCCTTTTTTTTAATGGTTTAAATCAGTATATATTTTAGAAAATGAGGATATTATTCTTATTTTTATAAAAACATTAAAATATAATCATTTTCAAATATTTTAATATAATATTTGATATTTAATAATGTATCTGCTTATTTTTATTAACTATAACTTTATTAAGGATATAAAGTATACTTTTATTAATAATATTATATAATTTAAGGATATTAAGTATAATTTTATTAAGTATTAATCATTAATATAATAATATTTAATATAACTAATTATTTTCATTTAATAATAATTTTCAATTAATTATCATTATTATTTTGAATTAATGATTATATTTATTAATAAAAATCTTAGATTAATAAATATTTTCATTTAATAAAAATCTTGATTAATAAGAGCTTTGATTAATAAAATTTACAGGGTTAAATATGATAGTAGAGAATCAGATTAAAGATATATTAAAAAGTCGTAAAGTTCATTTAACTTTAATAGATCCTGATGAACAAACTCCTGAAGGGGCTGTTGAGATAGCTAAAGCAGCTATACGTGGTGGAACTGATGGTATTATGCTTGGGGGTTCTACTGTGGATGGTGTTGATGTAGATAATACTGCAAAAGCTTTATCAGAAAATATTGATCTTCCAATTATTATTTTTCCAGGAAATACAAGTAATGTAAGTAAATATGCTGATGCAATCTTTTTTATGAGTTTTTTAAACTCTAATAATCCCTACTGGATTATTGAAGCTCAAGCTCTTGGAGCACCACAGGTAAAAAAATCTGGAATTGAAGCTATACCTATGGGATATATGGTTATATCTCCAGGAGGTACTGTTGGTTGGATTGGTGATGCAAAACTTGTACCTCGAAATAAACCAAAGATTCCTGCTGCTTATGCTATGGCAGCTGAAGCACTTGGAATGAGATTTTTTTACCTTGAAGCAGGTTCTGGTGCAGAAGAATACGTAAGTCCTGAAATGGTTGCATATAGTAAGAAAGCTACTGATGATATGGTGATAATTGTTGGTGGAGGAATCCGTGATGGGGAGTCTGCTTATATTGTAGCTAAAGCTGGTGCTGATATTGTTGTTACTGGAACAATCGTTGAAGAAACATTAGATGTTGAAGCTAAAATTAATGAAATCGTATCTGGGATTAGAAAAGCTGATGAATAAATTAGTGGATAAATCTAATGAATAATTTATTTATTCTTTTTGATTAAAGTGTTAGAAGATTAAAATGTTAGAATCATTATATACTGAAGCTATAAAGAAAAAAGGAACTATTCATGATAAGATTAAAGAATATGACAATCCCAATTTTAAAGTTTCAGATTTTTGGAATGATGAAAAAATCCCTTTATGTGATGATGATTTGGTTATAGCTGCTGGAGACGGTAGTAAGAATGAAAAAAAACTTTTAAGTTTTTATTTTTACGCTATTTCTGCTGAATCTTTGATTTATAATAAAAAACTATCTAAAATAGAAAGTTCTGATATAAATACAATGTCTCATGGTAAATTTGCAAAAGATAGGATTAGAAATTATATGGGTCTTTTTGAAGTTAAAAATGCTTTAAAAACTATTAAAACTTTTGATGTAGATTATTATCTCTATGATGGTTCACTTTTAGGTGATTTAATACGACCCTCTCCTATTGAAAATGAGATTCCTCAAAGTATTCGATATGATATACTGGATTTAGCTGAAGATAAATTAAATAAAGAGATCAAAAGTATTGAAAATCATGATGTTAAAATCTATTCTAATGAATTGGTTCATGATTTAAAAGATGATTTTAAATCTATTCAAAAAAATAATATAAATAAAAATAATATTACTAAAAACAATATTAAAAATACTATTAAAAATAATATTAATATTAATAAAAAGAATGATATCAAAATGAATAGTATTAATCAAAATAATAGTATTGCTAATAATATTAGTGTTAATAATAATAGTATCACTGAAAAGGATAGTATTAATAATAAAGATACTATTGATGAAAGTTTTACCCTTGAAAATGTGGAAAATTATTTAGAAAATATAGAGAAACTTTTAGCATTAGCTAATTTGTTAAAATACAAGGATAAAGTTATAGCTATTTCTAAAACATCTATAGCTAATGATTATTTTAAATCGAATATTCCCGATATGGCTATTTTTGATAAATATATTGATAATCAAGTTACTGGCTATTCATATCCTCCAAAATATTCTCCTGATAAGGATAATCAATTAAAAAGGGAATTTCCTGTTGAAAATGAGTTTTTTAAAAGCTTAATTTTTACAATATTTTATGTAAGATTGGAAAAAAATAAAAATATTTTAAAAATTGAGTTACCTTATAAAGCCAATGAAGAAAGGATTAAAGAGATTATTGGAATTATTTCTAAGGATTGTACTGATGGTTATCCTTATCTTCTTAAAAAAGCTCATCATGATGTTGTTATTAAAAAAAATGATATTGAACAGCTATCTAAGATTATTGGTATTTATGAAAAGTCAGGTAGGGAAATGCTTTAAACATGGTTAAATATTTTAGAAATTAAAATATTTTAGGAATACTTTTGAGGAGTATTTTATTTGAAAAATATTTTAGGAATACTTTTGAGGAGTATTTTATTTGAAAAATATTTTATTGAAGAGTCTTGTGATGTGGTTTTGATGATTATTGAAAAAGCTAATTCAAATGATTTAGATGAAATTTTAGATTTGCAGAAGTTATCTTATATTACTGAGGCAGAGCTTTATAATGATAATTCAATAGAACCTTTAAATCAGACGATTGATGAAATTATAGAAGAATTTCAAAAAGGAGTTATTTTAAAAGCTTTTGATTATGAATATGGAATTATAGGTTCTATAAGAGCTGTTAAATCTAATAATAATATATTAATTAGAAAACTTATTGTTCATCCTGATTTTCAAAATATGGGTATTGGAAAAAAACTACTGAGTGCTATTGAGAATTATTATATAAGTTTATATTCGAATATTGAATTTTATCTATTTACAGGTTATAAAAGTTCTAAAAATTTATATCTATATAGAAAGTGTGGATATAAAGAATTTAAAACTGAAAAAATATCAGAAACTTTTGGATTTGTTCACTTTAAGAAGAAAAGTAACGATATTTATATTTAATTTTAGATGTTTAATAGTATATTGGTATTAATAATTAGGACTTAATATGATATGCTTTAATTATAATTTGAACTTGATATAATTTGGTTAATTATAATTTGGAATTAGTATAGATGTATATGATTTTGTTTATTATAATTTGAAATTAGTATACATGATTTAGTTAATTATAATTTGGATTTAACATGATTTAGGTGTTAATATGATAATTGGACGATGTGTTGGTGAAAATTCTCTTATTGATGTTAATTTTATTTCTAAAGAGATGCCTAAAGTAGGGGAATATGTATCTTTAAAATATGATGGAAAAATCATTTTAGGCATGATTGAATCTCTTATTAGAGGTAGTGTTTCTCTCAATGGTGATATCTATGATCCAAATACTATTGAAAAGATAAGGGAAATCGAAGGTAAAGATTATTATATAAAAGGTAATATTCGAATTCTTGGGGATGTTAATGATAATCTTAGAATTCCAAGAACACCTGCACCTCCAGGAACTGAAATACAAGTTGCTAATGAAGAAATTTTAAGAAAGATCTTTAAGCTTGATAATGGATTGAAAATTGGAAATCTCATTAGTCAGGAAGATGTTGGAGTAAAGCTCAATATAAATAATATGGTTTCAAGACATTTAGCTATACTTGCAATGACTGGAGCTGGAAAATCTAACACAGTTTCTGTTCTTATTGATGGTTTACTTGAGTATAATGGTTGTATTCTTATATTTGATATGCATGGGGAATATATTGATGCTGAATTTAAAAATGGTACTGTTAATCCAATTGACCCAATTATAAATCCTGTATATATGTCTTTTAGTGAGATAAAAGGTTTAGCTAACATTCCAAGTTCTGCTTATATCCAAGAAAGATACTTTAGAGAAGCTTATAAAGAAGCAAATGCAGTTGTTAGATCGGGTGAATCTGATACTAGAGATTTTCTTGAGATTATGAGACGAGTTCTTGAAAAATGGTATAATACAGAAATTTTCCGTGGAAAAGAAATAAATTCATCTGAAAAATCAAAGATTATGGATGTAATAAATAAGATGGATGATTTAAAGACAAAATATGATAATCTATTAAATATTAATGGATCTAACATTTTATCAGAGTTAAAATTAGGTGTAGCTAATGTGATTGATTTAGGACAAACTGATGAATCTGCAGCTGAGGTTATTGTTAGTCATATATTGCGAAATGCTTTAAAGAGTAGAAAAGCAGCTATACATAAAAAGGAAGAAAATTTCTATGAAAAACATCTTAATTTTCCAGTTTTTTTCATCATGGAAGAAGCACATATTCTAGCTCCTAAAAACCGCAATCCTTCATCTAAATATTGGATAAGTAGAGTTGCAAGAGAAGGAAGAAAGTTTGGTCTTGGTTTGTGTCTTGTTAGTCAAAGTCCAAAGTCTATTGATCCTGATGCTCTTTCTCAAGCTAACAATATGATAATTCTCAGACTTGTTGAACCTCAAGATCAAAGACATGTTCAGTCAGCTAGTGAAAGCCTAAGTGAAGATCTTGTAAAACAATTGCCTTCTCTAAATGTAGGTGAAGCTATTGTTTTAGGTTTGATGGTAAAAGTTCCAACTCTTGTTAAAATCGATGAATTTAAAGGTAGAACTGTTGGTGATGATATTAATATTATCGATCAATGGCAATCAATTAAAGATAAGGAATTAAATGATATAAAAGATCAAAAAGATGAATTTAAACAATTAGGTGGAAATTATTAAAGTTTAATATATTAATATATTTAAGATTTATATTGTTTAATATATTAAGATTAATATATCTTTTAATATATTGATTAATATATCAGTTTATATTAAGATTAAGATATTAATATATAAAATTTTAATTTATTAGGTTAATTTACTAAGTTTAATTTATATTAACTTTTAATAATTAAGGTAAATCATGTCTACTAACACTAAATATCAAAAAGCTAAAATTATTGTCGAGGAAACTAGAAGACTTTATCTGCAGATTATTCTACTTGTTGGAATATTTTTGTTCATTATAGTGAGAACAATTATAAGTAGAAATTTTCTATTGATGCCATCATTTACATTTGTAGGTGAAAATGTTTCTTATTCTCCTGAGTTATCAATTATACAATCTCCCTTTTTTATTTTCGCTTATGTTGCTGTTATCTTTTCAATATTTATAGTTTTTAGATATATTAAACTATATAATCTTAAGAGAAAATTTAGAAGTGGTGAAAAGGGGATTAAAAAGCTTAAAAAGTATATGAAAACTGATAAAATTCCCAATAAAGAAGAAGTTGACAATAAGTTCGATGAAGATAAAAATAAAGCAAAGAGAAAGTTTTATATTTTAGTTATTAGAGTTGCTGTGTTGAATTTTGTGTTATATTATGTTTTCACTAATTATATTTCTAACTCATTTTTATTCTTTAATATAATTTTACCATTTTCTATATTAACTTTAATATATCGATATTTATTATTGTTTCATGCTGATAAAAAATTTTTAGGTGAAAAGTGGGAAAATGAAAAAATAGAATATTATATTTCAGAATTTAATTAAAAATAGTAAAATTTTTAACTTTATTTAATATTAAAAATAGCTATCCTTGGATATTTTACACTAAATTATATAAATTTTAAACTGTATATTATTAAATAACTCTATATTTAACAATTATATTTAATAATTATATTTAATATTTATATTAACTTAATCATGTTATATTAATAAATAACTGTTCAAATTAATAACCCAAAGGTAAAAATATGAAATTTGCTCATTTATCTGATACTCATTTAGGATATCGCCAATATGGATTAATTGAAAGAGAAGATGATTTCTATAATGTATTTAATGAAATTGTTGATAAAATAATTGATGAGAGAGTTGACTTTGTAATCCATAGTGGTGATCTCTTTGAAATAGCAAAACCATCTCCAAACGCACTTCTTATTTTTCAAGAAGGTTTGATGAAAATTAAAGAGTCAGGAATTCCATTTTTTGCTATTGCTGGGAATCATGACACTATATTACGTCAAAATGCTCTTCCACCACAAATCCTTTTTAAAAAGCTTGGCCTTACTCTTATTAGTCCAAATAATCCTATTATTAATAGTTCTTTTTTAAGGGAAAATGATATTTTTATTGGAGGTACTCACTATATTTCAAAATCTCAAACACCTCTTTTAAAATCTCTGCTCAGTGATTTATCTAAAAAAAGTGAAGGATTTTCAAAAAGAATATTAGTTGCTCATCAAGGAATTGATAAATATATTCCTTTTGATTATGAGCTTGAAATTTCAGATATTCCTACTTCTTTCAATTATTATGCTATGGGTCATGTTCATAATAGGATTATTGATGATTTTGGTCAAGGAAGATTAGTTTATCCAGGTTCAACAGAAATTTGGAGGTCTAATGAAGTTACTGATTATAAAAAAAATGGAAAAGGTTTTTATATAGTTGATACTAGTGAAAATGGTGCTGAAAATAGATTCGATGTTGATCCAATTAATATTGAACTTCCAAGAGAGTTTATATCTAAAAATATTGAATATGGAAAGTTAAATTCAGAACTTAATTCTTTAGAAAGCTATATTTCTTCTTTAAACAATAAACCTATTTTAAATATTACTATAGAAAAGGGTAATTTTAATACATCTGATGTTTATAAAAAATTAAATAATATTCTATCAAAGATTACTTTAATGTTTAGGCCTACTTTTAGGAATGAAGAACTAATAATAGAAGAGAGATATATTAAGGATAATACTTCTCTTGAACCAAAAGATTTATTGGTTGAATCTCTTAAATCTTTTGATAATGAAGACATTTCTAATTTAGCTGTTGATCTTTTAGATTCACTGTCTAAAGACAAGTTTGAAGATTCTCAAAAAATTGCTGATTTGTTTTATGAAGAGTATTTTGGTCAATATGAAACTGAATTTAAAAAAATAATGAAACAAGAGTCTAAAAATAAGAAAGATAATAAAAGTAGATTAAATAGTAAAACTAAATCCAATAAAAATAATTCTAATCATGAAAATATTAGTAATAATAATAGTAATAAAAATATAAAAGATTCTGATGAGAAATTTAAACAGACAACTATTGATTTCAACTAATTTTAGATATTAATAAAGTGATATAATGATTTTTACAAAATTAACTCTTAAAAACTTTAAATCTCATAAAGATTCTGTCATTGATTTTAAACCAGGTATTAGTATTATAGTTGGAGAAAATGGAGCTGGTAAGTCAAGTATTCTTGATGGTATAAGTTTTGCACTCTTTAAACAATTCAATGGTAAAATTAATGATTTAGTTAGGATTACTAAGAATAAAAATTCTCATGAATTAATGTCAGTAAGTTTAGAATTTATCTCCAATGGAAAGGAGTATATTGTAAATAGAACTCGTGGAAGTACTTCAAAGGCAGAACTTATAGTTAAGGATTCTGATGGAGGTAGCACTAGAATTTCTTCTGGGGATTCTTCAGTTAATAATGAAATTCAGACAATTCTAGAAATGGATGGTGAATTATTTTTAAATGCAATATATATCCAACAAGGAGAGATAGCTAACTTAATAAGTAAAACTCCATCTGAAAAAAAGAAATTGATTGGAAGACTTCTTGGTGTTGAAAGTCTTGAAAAAGCTTGGAAAAATAGCCTACCTTTAATTAATATTTATGAAAACCAAAAGTCAGAATTGGATGGTCGTACTGCATCTTCATTAGACTTAAACAATGATTTAAAAAACAAAAAAATAATTTTAGAAGAAATTAAAATTAAAGGTAATAGTATTGAAAAGGAAATTAAAGAATTAGAACAATTAAAATCTTTAAAGGCAAACGAAAAATTAGAAATGGAAAAATCTAAATCTACTTTTGATAAATTAAACACTCAACTCATTAATGAAAATGAAAATACAAGAAGAGTAATTGATGAGAGGAAAAAGCTACAGGAACAGCTTGAAAATCTTAAAAATAAGGAAAAAGAAATGCTAAGTTTGGAGAAATTTTCAAATAAACTTCCTATCTATCTTGAATTTCTAGAGTCTGTTAATAATCTTGAGCATCTTACAAAAGATCGGAATAATTATGAAGAAAAGTTAGCTAATATAAGAAAACAAAAAGATATTATTAAAAATGAAGAAGAAGGTTATAACCATTATTTACAAGTTCAAAAGAAGTTAAAAGTTTATAATGATAGAAAATCAAAACTTGAAAGTGAGTTAGGAATAATTAAAGAACTTGAAAAAAATAGATCTGATATTAAAAAGGAATTCTATGAGAATATTGCCTTAATCGAAGATTTTTTCAATGAGACTACTAAATCATTAAATATTGATTTTTCTACCTTTGAAAATTCGAAGATTGATTTTTCTGATTATGATAAAGAAGAAATTGATTTTTCTAATCAGAAGAATTTCAACGAAATTTCTAATAATTTTAAAGATCTTAAAAGAATAATCATTGATTTTAAAATTGGAGCTGAAAGTAAAATTAAAGAAATTGATAGTAAATCTAATAATATTTCAAATAAGGTTTCTGGATTAGAAGAAGGTATTAATTCTGCTAAAGAGCCACTTTCAGAGATTAAAAAAGTTGATAATCAGTGTCCTATCTGTAAATCTGATATTACTGAAGAAAAGAAAAATGATTTGATAGATTCTTATAATAATAAAATTAAATTTAATCAAGAATCTATCAATAAGTTTAATAATGAATTAAAGAAGATTTCTAATGAAAAATCTATTTTTAAAACTAAACTTGATGAAATAAACTCTGTTGAAAAAGATATTCAAATAAAGTACAAATATTATGAAATAGCTAAAAAAGAGCTTGAAAAAATAAGTGATATTGATATTAAATTAAAAACTTATGAAGATACAAGGGATAAGTTAGATAATGTATTATTATCAATTAAAGACCAAAATAAATTACAAGAAATGTCAAAAGAAAGCTATGATAAGTATGTTCATGCTTCAGGATCTCTTGATGTATTAGGTAAAGAATATGATACAAAAGACAAGTTAAGAGAGCTAGAAAGAAATATTGATATTGAAGTTGAAAAATTAAAAGTAGCTATGAGTAAAGATTCTTATTTATCTCCAGATATTAGAAAGGAAGATCTGAAAAATCGGATTGATGATTTAAGAGATAAAGATAAGGTTTATAATCAACTAAAAGGAGAAATTGTTCAATTACCAATTTTAGAATCTCAAATAAAAAATAAAAGTGATGAATTCGATACAATTCGTTCTAAAGTTGATAATATTGAAAATAATATTAAGGCTTGTAACTATAGTAAAAATAAATATGAAAATGTTGTTTTTACTTATGAAAGATCTGAAGAAAAGTTAAAAATGTTGAATAAAGAAATAAATGAGATTAAAGGTAAAGCTACTCAGATTATTTCTGATATTGAAAATTTAACTGTAAAATTGACTCAAAATGATATTCTTAAAGAAAAGTTAGAAAATGTTACTGATTATCTTAAACTTTTAAAAGATATAAGGGAACTTTTCAGTAAAGATGGGATTCAAAAAGATTTAAGGAATCGTTCAAAGCCGCTTATTCAAAAAAATACTAAAGAATTCTTTGAACAATTTAATTTTAATTATTCTGATTTAAAAATTGATGAAGATTATAATATTTCAGTATTTGGTCCAGAAGGAGAGAGTAAATTAGACATGGTTAGTGGTGGAGAAAAAATTGCTATTGCTCTTGCACTTAGGCTAGGTATTACAAAAGCTATGTCTAAAGGTAACATTGAAACAATACTTCTTGATGAACCAACGATTCATTTAGATAGTTTTAGAAGGCATGAGTTAATTTATCTTTTAAGACAGATGTCTTCTCTTCCTCAAATGATTATTGTAACTCATGATAGTGAGCTTGAAAATGCAGCAGATAATATTATAAAAGTTGAAAAAAATGATGGAATATCTGAAATCAATGAAATATCTAATGTTATTTAGAATAATTATTATATAATTAAATAAGATATTATAAAAGATAGGATATTAAGCAGCATATTATAAAAAATAGGATATTATGGAAGATAGATATTAAATAGTATATTATAAAAAATAGGATATTATGAAAGGGGAGGTATTATGAAAGAAGATAAAAACGATAATTTTAAGTTATCTGATGAAAAAGAAGTCTTAAAATTAGATGATAGTCATATTCATGATTTTGAGTATCATAAAGCAGCTAAGAATATTTCATTTGCATTTTTCTTAAACATTGTATTCATGTTTGTAGTTGCTGTTGGAGCTATTTATACAAATAGTATGGCTATATTAGCTGATCTTCTACATGGTTTAAGTGATACTATTGCTCTTGGTTTTTCTTGGATTTTTCAAAGATTCTCTGAAAAAGAAGAGGATGAAAAATTTACTTATGGTTATAGGCGTTTTTCTCTTCTTGGAGCTATTATTACCTCTTCTATCGTTATCATTGGTTCTGTTTTAATTCTTCTTGAATCATTTTCGAGGATTTTTGCTCCTGTTGAGCCTCATGCTTCTGGAATGGTCCTTGTAGCTATTTTTGCAATATTTTTAAAAGCATTGAGTGTTTGGAAGCTAAGAGATTCTAGAACTTTAAATGAAAGGGCTGTTTCAATTCATCTTATTGGAGATTTAATGGGTTGGATCGCTCTTTTAGGTGTTGGTGTAATTTTAATATTCTTTAATATTCCTATATTAGATGTTTTATTATCTATAGCTATTACTATATGGATGATTTATAATTTAGCTAAAACACTATTTTATAGTTTTAAAATACTTCTTTTAGAAGCTCCAGGAAATGTTAATCAAGATATTTTAAAGAGAGATATTTTATCTATTGAAGGTATTGATGATATTGTTAAGTTTTATCTATGGAGTTTGGATAATCAAAAGAACGTTTTAACTGTTAAAATAAATCTTAAGGATGATTTGAAAGTTTCTGATACTGAAAAGATTAAGAAGTCTTTGAATAACTTGTGTTCATTACATGGAATTGAGGATATTAATATAGAATTTATTAAGAAGTAATTATCAGGACTTATTAATATTTATTTATCAGAGTTTATTAACAAGTATTTATTAGAACTTATTAAGAATTAATTATCATAGTTTATTAAATTAGAGATTATTAAGAATTAATTATCATAATTTATTGAAAAATAATTATCTAAATGTTATTTATTCAATTGATCTGATTGTATTTGGTTAAGGGTATTATTTGGTGGTTTTATGGTAGAATTATTATCTCCTGCAGGTAGTTTCATATCTTTAAGAGCAGCTCTTGAAAATGGAGCTGATTCGGTTTATATTGGATTAGCTGATAATAATATGAGAGCTAATGTTTCTAATTTTTCTCTTAAAAATGTTGAAGAAGCTATGGATATGGTTAAAGAATATTCTTCAAAATTATACCTTTGTACAAATACTATAATGAAAGATGAGGATATTAAAAAACTTGAATTTGATTTAGAGTTAATTAAAGAATATGAAGTTGATGCTTTAATTGTTTCTGATATTGGACTTGCTCAATTAGCTCATGATGTTGGTATTGATCCTCATATGAGTGTTCAGGAGAATGTTTCTAATACTTATGCTCTTAAAACCTTGAAAAAGTTAGGTGTTACTCGTGCTATTCTTTCTCGTGAGTTAAATATTTGGGAAATTCAAGATATAGCTAAAAACTCTCCTATTGAAACAGAGATTTTTATTCATGGAGCTATGTGTATGGCTGTTTCTGGAAGATGTTTTTTAAGTTATGGTTTGTATGGTAAAAGTGCAAACTGTGGGGAATGTTTACAGCCTTGTAGAAAGGATTGGAAATTATCTATTGCTCAAGATGAGGATTCTGATTTTTTCTATGAGGATGATGAAGATTCTTCTTTTATTTTAAAAACTTCTAAAAGTAATCCTTTAGATTATCCTTTGGATAATGGTAATGATATTTACAATAAAAATACTATTTCTTCTATTAATTCTATTACTCCTAAAACTAGCTTTATTTCACCTAATGATATGGCTATGATAGACTATATTCCTCAATTAATAGCTACGGGTGTAGATGCTTTTAAGATTGAAGGAAGAGCTCGTGGTCCTGATTATGTAGCTACAACTACAAGAGTTTATAGAGAGGCTATTGACTCTATTGAAAATGGAAGTTTTATTTTTAAGGATAGTTGGATGGAAGATTTAAAAAAAGTTTTTAATCGTGGTTTTGACACTGGTTTTTATTTTGATATTCCTTATGAGATAAGTACTCAAAACAAATCAGAATATACTAAAAAGGATATAGCTAAGGTTGTAAATTATTATTCTAAAATTGGTGTGGCTGAACTTCAATTATGGGATGATTTAGCTATCGGTGATGAGATTCTAATTCAAGGTAAAACTACTGGTTCTATAACTCAGAAGATTGAATCTATGGAAATTAATGGAAAATTTGTTGAATATTGTAAAAAAGGTAATAATGTGGCTGTAGCTATTGATGAGAAGGTTAGGCCAAATGATTTTGTTTATAAACTCATTAAAAGAGATTTTACGGAGTAATAATATTTATTTTACAAATTATATGCTTTATTTCTTTTTTTTTAAATTATTATTCCATATTGATTCTAATAAGAAGGTTTTGCATTTTTCACAAAACCTTTTTATATTAAAAAATATATACTATTAATACAATGAAACATACAACACGAAAACAATTCCAAAAGCATGGAAAAGACATTTATTATCACGAATCACAAAGAGGGTGGGCAATAGTCATAATGCCTGATAAAATAAGAGTAGATACATATGATAAAGAACCACATCTCCATTTTGGATTGAAAGGAATACATATCCCTATAAAATTTAACGAACTAGAAATTGTTGGATTAATAATAATACTTCATCTCAATAAATATGGCAAAATAAACAAAAAAAGATTAAAGGAGATATTAATATGATTAAAATAAAATTAATAAGAGAAATAAAGGGAAAACAGTTAATAAAAGAATATGAGGAACTATATGATACACCAGAAAACCTTAAAAAAATAGTTGAAGAAACTGAGGATATGAAACTAGATTTAGATTATGACGAATGGATATACTTTAAAGACCATCCAGAAGAAATACTAAAAGAAACACATATTCTCTATGATTACAAAGGTTTAAGTACAATAGACTTAGAATTACTCGATACTATTAAAAATGATAAACCAAAATCATTAACAGAGATAGCTAAATTAATGAATAAAGACATTAGCACTGTACAAAGAAATGTTAATAAATTAAATGAAAATGGGCTAATAGAACTCAAAGAAGGAAATATAAACAATGCAAAAATACCTGTATTTAACTATGATAAAATAGAAATAGCTATTTAATAATATTTTGTTTGATTTTATTTAATTTAAAAGTTTTTCATTTTCTTTATTATTCTTTTAATTTTATTTTATAAAATAATTTTATTTTATATTTAAATTATTATTTTTATTCTTTCATTTTTATTATTTAGCTTCGTATTATTTTTTGATTATTTTTGTATATATTTACAAATTTTTACCTATCAACTGTTAGGTTTATATAATAGTAAACTCATATTATATCTATCAAGTGTTAGATAGGTAAAAAATATGGAAAAAATTACAACCAAAGAAAAAATATTTAATGTAGCTATAGACTTATTTTCTAAAAAAGGTTACAATCAAGTATCTATGAGGGAAATAGCTACTGAAGTTGGAATAAAGGAAGCTTCTATTTATTATCATTACTCAAAAAAAGAAGATATTTTAGATTCAATTTTTAAATACTTCATTAATAGAATGAGTGTAACTGAATCATCAGAAGAACAGATGGATCAATTATTAAATATTAGTCCAAATAAATTATATCATTTTGGCTCTGAATCTGTTAAAAATCAATTCAGTTCTTTAAAAATGATAAAAATTTTAAGATTAATATTTATTGAAGTATATCATAATGATAAGATTAGAAAATTCTTTATTGATGAGCTTTTAAATGATCCTATTGAATTTTGGACTTTACTTTTTAAAAATTTTATGGATAAAAAAATTATAAAGCAGAGTAATCCTAAAGAATTAGCTGAAAATTATTATACTTTTGGAATGTTTAAAATGTTTGAAGCAGTTGTATTAAATTTTCCAGATGATAGTAAAAAAATTGATTTAGACCCAATTTTTGATAAGATTGAGGATCATTTTAATTTTATTATGAATTCTGTTATTATAGAAAATAATAATATTATAAATGATGATGAAAGTTATTATGAAAATTCTAACAGAGGAGGTTAGTCAATGTTTAGTATATTTAATGATAAAAATTTTTCTAAATTAGAATTAGCTAAATTTGATGATAACTATTCTGGTGATAAATGTTTTGATGATAGTTATTCTAATGATAAATACTTTTATGATAGTTATTCTAATGATAAATGTTTTGATGATAGCTCTTCTGATGATAACCGTTTTAATAATAGCTATTTCTCTAATAATTTGGATTATAATTTAGATTATAATTTAAATAACATAACCTATAATCTCAATGTAGAAAATCATTTAGATTATTATCAAAAAATTGAAGAATTCACAGAGATTGTATTATCCAAATCAAGAATGTTTATTGAAGATATTATTTTAGATTATAAAGAATTTTTAACTAAAAATCCAGTTGAAAATGTTTATATTGACTCTTTTTTTGAAGAATATATATTAGAATTATTGTATTTTGGTGTTCTATGGAAGTTATATATTAAAAATGCTTTAAATTTAGATCCATTTTATCAAAAAATTTTAGCTAAATTGTCTAATTTGAGAAATAAAAAAGAGCTAATTGGTTCTTCATATAAAATTCAAATTGATGAGATAAGAGGGATTTTAGCTACTAAATTTTTATTTAATAATAATGATAATGGCAATAAGAATAATAAGAATCATAATAAGAATAATGATAAGCACAATAATATGAATAATAGTAATTATAAAGATAATAATACAAATATTACTGATAACAATAAAGATGATAATACGAATAATAATACAAATATTACTGATAATAAATATAATAATACGAATAATAATGGTAACAATAATGATATTAATGAAGTTGATATCTCAAAATCAATTGAAAATAATGAAATTAATCTAATTAACTTAAAAATAGATCTATTATTGAAGTATTTAGAAGCTACAGGAGATTATAAAGAATCTTTGAAACATCTTAATATTTGGAAAGAATTTTTCTTAAATAAGGATGAAAATACTTTAAAGTCTTATTTTAAATCCATTATGTCTTTTGTTTCTTTCTTTGAAGATTATGCAAAAAAAGAATTACATATCTATACAAGTAATGTTGAAACTTTTAAAGAGTCTTACCTTGAATATCATTTAAATAATGAAGATATTATTTTTTGTGGAAGATCTGAGCTTGAATATCACATTAATCTTTTTGGAGCAGAGGTTATGAATAAAATCTTTCAAAAAAGCTTTAAAGCTAGAAAAAAGAGAGTTTTACTTCTTCCAACTTGTATGAGGATTCCAAAAACTCATAAGTGTAATGCTGTAAAGGATAAATTAGGTTTAAGATGTACTTCTTGTAATAATAATTGTAACATCGGTGAAATTACTAAAAATTTAAATGGTAATTATAATTATAAAGATAATAATCATGAAGATAATAATTATGAAGATTATAATCATGAAGATAATGATTGTAATGATGAAATTCCTGTTTATATTGTTTCTCATTCTTCATCTATATTATCAAATCTTACTAATGATGATAAAACCAATGTTTCTATTATTGGTGTAGCTTGTATTAATAATCTGATTGAAGGTGGGTGGAAAATTTCTTCTCATGGTATTCCCCCTCAGTGTGTAATTTTGGATTATGTAGGTTGTAAAAAACATTGGACACCAAAAAATATTCAAACAACTATTAATTTTAATAAATTACAGAATACCGTTTAATTTTAAAAATTATAATTTTCAATATAAATCTTTTCAATATAACTAATAAATAATTATAATTAATAAATATAAACATTAAATAAAAACAATCCCTAAATTTAAATAAAACAATAAATTTAAATATTAATAAAACCATATTAATTATGAATAAACCTGTTAATATTAGAAATATTTCACTGTTAAATTTTTATAGGTGTTTATTATGATTAAAATTGAAGAAGCTATGGAACCTAATGTATTGGTCTTAAATAAAGGAGATACAATTGTAGATGCAGCTAAATTTTTCGCTAAAAATGAAATTAGTGGAGCTCCAGTCATGGATGGGGATGAAATTGTAGGAATTCTTAGTGAAGGAGATATTATGAAACTTCTGGATGTACATAGTCCTAATTTAAACTTGGTTCTTCCTTCACCTCTTGATGTAATTGAAATGCCTATTAGAATGAAGCATGAGTATGATGAAACTACTAAAGGTATTAAAAGAGCTTCTTTAACTCTTGTTGAAGAAATAATGATTTCTCCAGTAGTGAAAATTGGTCCTAATGATAATATTTCTGATGCAGCTATTCTAATGGATAAAGAAGATATTAAAAGAATTCCTGTTGTTGATGATGAAGATAATCTTATAGGGATTGTAACAAGAGGAGACATTGTTAAAGCTTTAGTTAATTATAAGGGATGAATTAATATAATTGATAAAATTTAAAGCTATATAGCTATTATTTTTATAAATTTCATATTTTTATTAAAATTCTTATTTTAATTTTCTGATTTAGTATATTATTTTATATTATTTTATTATCATTTTCATAATAATTATTACTATCATGATTATTATTCTTATAATTATAAATTTATTATAATTGTTAAATATTAACTATTAATTATTATTATCCTTATTATCCTTATTATCGTTATGATTTATAAATGTAGAATTATCGGTGTATAAATGTCAAAAACTAAAAAGATCGCTATTTATGGAAAGGGGGGAATTGGTAAATCTACTACTGTAGCTAACTTAGCTGCTTCTTTTGCAAACAAAGGTAAAAACGTTATGGTTATTGGTTGTGATCCTAAGGCAGATACTACAAGAACTCTTTGTGGGAAAAGACTGCCTACCATTCTTAAAACTATTAAGGAAAATAAAAATCCTGATATTTCTGATATAATCTTTGAAGGTTATGGTGGTGTGCTTTCAACAGAAAGTGGAGGTCCAGAACCTGGTGTTGGTTGTGCTGGGAGAGGAGTTATCGTCGCTATGAAACTACTCGAAAAATTAGGTGTTTTTTCTGAAAATGATTTTGATGTTATTATATATGATGTTTTAGGGGATGTTGTTTGTGGTGGATTTGCTGTTCCCTTAAAAGAAGATTATGCAGATGAAGTTTATATTGTGAGCTCCGGAGAATATATGTCACTTTATGCAGCTAACAATATTTCAAAAGGTATTAAAAAATTAAAAGGTAATCTTTCAGGTATTGTTTGTAATTGTAAGGGAATTAAAAATGAGAATGAAATTGTTGATTCATTTGCTCAAAAAATTGGTACTAAAGTAATTGGAGTTATAAGTAGAAGTGAGCTTATTCAATCTTCAGAACTTGAAGCAAAAACAGTGGTGGAAAAATATCCTGATTCAACAGAATCAAAAAATTATTCTATTTTAGCAGATTCTATTTGGAATAATAACTTTGTTTCCTCTTTAAATCCACTTGATGATGATGAATTTGAAGATTTTTTCAAGAAATTCATTAGTTAATAATTATCTAAGTTAATACTTATCTATATATTGAGATTTAAGAAAGCTAATACTTTAAATACTTATTTTTCTAATGATTTAAAGTATTCTAAATTATAGAAGTTAATCTCTTGATTTTCATAGGCTTTTTTAACTGTATCAATACAAAAATCCTTATTACTAAAGTATATTAAGTGTGATTTACATTTGCAATCAGAACAACCAAAATTTTCTTTTTCTTCACCATTTTTAGATATGAAATTAGCTAAGCTACATTCTACTTTTTTTTCACTTATAGTGAATATTATATCTCCAATTTTTGTTGTATTGTCTTTTAATAGATAATCTATATGCCATCGAATCTTTTTTTCATTTGATAAGTGTCTTTTTATTCTAGGAATTAAAGAATTCATGGCTGACCCAATATAAACATAAAAACCTTCTTTATATATAGCTGAACCTATTGCACCAACTTCTATTTTACTAGATTTTTCTTTATGTATGATTAAACAGTAGCTACCCTTCATTATTTAATATAATATTGATTGATATATATAAATTATACTGTCTTTCTCCTTTATATTGTATTTTTAATATAATTGATTTCAATACTTTTTTATAATTATTAAAAAATCATAGATTTCTTAATTTTATAAAAATAAAAAATTTTTATAATTATTAAATAATCAAAGATTTTTTTATTATTGAATATGTATAAATTTTTAATTTTTTGTTTTTTTAATTTTTTTTAATATGAATTTTTCTTTTTGGTTTTATTTTTTTATTTTTGCTTCAATTTTCTTCTTTTAGGTTAATTTTCTTTTTGTTTTTGAATAAAGGTTTTATACTTCTTTTTTTAATATTTTTACTTGTTAATAATAATTAATTTTTTTTTAGGAGGTAGCTATTATTAATGATATTTTAAGAGATTATGATCCTTTGTATGATTTTCTTTTTAGTAACTATATGGCAAGTAAAGGATGTGGAAAACAATTGACTGGTTTGATTAATGCCATTTTAGTTGAAAATAATGAGGGTAATGTTTTTAATTTAAAAATAATTGATAATAAGTTTTTATCAGGTAAAGTAGCTAATAATAGAAATTGTATTTTGGATTTGAGGTCTAAGTCTTTTGATGGTCGTGTTGTTAATATTGAGGTTCAAAAACAGGGTGAAAAATACTTTAGACGGAGAAGTCATCTTTATATATCTCGTGAACTTTCTAATTCTGCTGAAAAAGGAGGCTTAGAAAGATTAAAATCCCATATATTGATTAATATTATTGATTTTAGATTTTGTAAAAATAATGTAATTAGTCGAAAATTTAATATGATAGATAAAACAGAGTTAAATTGTGAATACAGTGATTGTATAAAGATTATCAATGTTAATGTCTCTGCTTTTAGAAAACTAAAAGAAATTGATTTTGATAATCCTTTGCATCGTTGGTTGGTATTTTTAGATAAAAAAAGTACAAGGGAGATGATAGAAATGGCTATGAGTAAAGATGAAAATATAAAGATAGCTCATGAAAAAATTGAAGAATTATTAAAAGACGAAGCTTTTCTACATGAATTAAATAAAAGAGAACAAGCTGATTTAAAGTATGAAGGTGAAATGGCTTATAGAGAAGAAAAAGGTAAGAAAGAAGGTATTGAAGAGGGTATAGAAAAAGGTATAAAACAAACTGAATTGAATGTAGCTAAAAGAATGAAAAATTCAAATTTTTCTTTTGATGATATAGCTAAAATCACTGGTCTTTCTTTGGAAGAAATTGAAAAGCTATAATTTTTTAATATTATTTTTTAATAGTGAATGATAGCTATTGAGGTGTTGTAAAATGGCTATGACTAAAGATGAAAAAATTAAATTATATGAAGAGTTAATGGAAGATAAAGATTTTTTGCATGAAATGAATAAAAAAGAACAAGCTGATTTAAAATATGGGGGTGAAATGGCTTATGCTAAAGATAAAGGTATGAAAGAGGGTTTTGAACAAGGTAAATTGAATATAGCTAAAAATTTAAAAAGTCTTGATATATCTATTGATGATATAGCTAAAATCACTTGTCTGTCTATTGATGAAATCAAAAAATTATAATTTTTCAATAATTTTTTTAATTCTTATTTTTAGCTTTTTATTTTTTTAATTCTTTTTAATATTCTTTTAAATTTTAATTTTTTCTTTTATTTTTAATATTTAAATATACTTATTTGTAAAAATTAACCTAAATTCACTAATTATATAAAATTAAAAGGATGAATATGAGAATTATTTTCAATGATTTTTCTAAAAATTTGACTTTTGGCAATTACTCATATAAAAATAAAAAATTTTAAAAATTATAAAGAATTTATAAATAAAAATTTATAAATAAAAGTTAGATTTATAACTAAAAATATGGGCATAAATAAAATTAGAGTTATAAGTATTGAATCAGATGAATATTAAAAAGATTATACAATGGTGATAAATTGAATTTTATAATACAAGCTAAAGGACATGAGAATGTTACTTCAAAACATAAATCTACATTTGAAATTACTAAGGATAAAAACCTTTCAATAGCTGGAGATTGTATAATTGGTGTGGATATGGATAAGACTATGGATGATTTTCCAGAAGAACTTAAAGAAAAAATAGCAAATGAAAATACTAAAATTAAAGTTAAATTATCTACTTATAATTCAACTGATGAAATTAATGGTTTTGGACATCCAAGACTTACATTAAATCATCCAACAGATATTGTATCTAGGAAGAGTAATTATGTATGTTCTAGAACCCTCATGATAAAATCTGATAAAGCTTCATCTGATTTAAATAAAAACTTAATTAATGATTTAAAAGAGGGGAAATCTCT
Organism: Methanobrevibacter arboriphilus; assembly: GCF_019669925.1. Taxonomy (NCBI): domain Archaea; kingdom Methanobacteriati; phylum Methanobacteriota; class Methanobacteria; order Methanobacteriales; family Methanobacteriaceae; genus Methanobrevibacter; species Methanobrevibacter arboriphilus. Next base: position 275,106 of record NZ_AP019779.1, on the reverse strand, counting down.
TAAATTTGAGATCATTATTTAAATTGTGTTTTTAATATAAAATTAGTAGATTATAATTTAAATTAAATATCACAGCTTTCTGAATTTAAACTTAATGCTCCTTTTATACTATCTACAATACAATTTGCATTCCAACCAACTAATGAAATAGCTACAGATTCTAGATTTTCTGGAACTTCTTCAACACCATAGGGTCTAACTAATACAATTGGTGTTTCATATTTTTTACTAGCATCAACAAGAGCATCTATTTTTTCCTTATTATTTTCATACAGTCCTGATAAGATAATGACAACATCAATTTTACTAAAAAATTTTTCAGTCAGGTGAGAATAAGATCCAGGAACCGATTCTTTCCATAAAAATTCAACTTTAGAATATAATTTCTCTACAAATTTAGGATATTCTTGATTTTCATCAATTCCATTACTTATAAGGAGATTATAAATTTTATCATCTATATCATCTTCAAACATTTTAAAACCTCTGTTATATTAGTTTTATTATAATTTATTATATTTTATTTATTTTTTTCTTTTAACCAATTATTATTTATAATATAAACTTTAGATATATAAGTATTATAATTTTATTAACTATTTAATTTATTATTAAGAAATTTATTACTAATATTTTTATTATTCATAGTATTTATATTGAAATACTTTATTAGATTAGTTATTTTAATTAATTATTAAATTAAAATATTATAAAATTAAAATATTAGATATTTAAACTAAAATATTAAATTAAATATTAAATTAAATATTAAATCAAATATTAAATTAAATATTTTTTAGATATTAAGTTAGATTGTTTATTGGATTTATTATTAATAAATTATTTTAGATAATTTATTGATTATTTTAAGATTTAATACTTTATTATAAATATTATTAATAATAAAAAGTGTTAATAATCGTAATTTTGATAAAATGAGAGCTGCAGTTGTTGGATTAGGGGTTGAAGGTAAAAAAGCTACTAAATCTTTATTGGATAATAATTGGCATGTATATGCTACTGATTTAAAAACTGATATAGATTTAGGTGATTTAGAAGATTTAAAATTACTCTCTGATAATACTTTTTTTATAAGTGAGAAAGCAATTACTCTTTCTAGTGAAAATCTAATTATTGATCTTGGGTATAATGATATGGATACTATTGCTAGTTGTGATGCTGTGATGCTAAGTCCAAGCTTGTGGAAAACAGAATTAGCTAAAAATGTAGTATCTTCTGGAAATCATATCAGTGACTTTTTAACAAGACATAAATCTATTAAAACAATTGGAGTAACTGGAACAAATGGTAAAACCACTACTGTATATATGCTTAAAGAGATTCTTGAAAATTCTGGTAAAAAGGTCCTTGTTGGTGGAAATGCAGGTGGAGGTTTTAATGGCTATTGCGATGTTATTTTAGAAGCTGAAAATGGAGATTATGATATAATTTTAATTGAAGTTTGTGATATGACTTTAAATTATTGTAATTATTGTTTTGATTTTGATTTAGTAGGTTTAACTAATATTGGTAATGACCATATGGATATTCATAGATCGATTGAAAATTATAAAAATAAGATTCTAGACTTCTCTAAAAACAAAACAATATTTTTAGACAAAAATTTAAAGTATTTTTCTGAATTTGAAGAGGAATTTCCTGATTTATCTAATATATTATCTTATGATGAATATTTAGGTGATTTAAAAGTTTTTGGAAAATTTAATCGCCTTAATGCTGGTTTAGCTGCTTCAATTGCAACTTATCTTGGAGTTAATGATGAGGTTATTTTTAATACTTTGAATAATTTTAAAGCTATTGAAGGTAGATTAAAAATTTTCAAATTGAATGATTCAGAAATATTTATTGGAAAAACTGATAATTCTGATGCTGTTAAATCCTTATTAGATGAGAAGTATTTCTATGCTGCTTTTGTTGGAACTCCTAGAATCAATGAAGAGCATCGTTTTGATATATTAAATACTGTAGCTTATTCAAGCCCAGAAGTAATTGTACTGTTCCCTGGTTTAGATGATACTGTTGATCATGGTTTATATAGATTAAATTCTATTGGTTTTGATGGGAGAGTTGAAGTAGCTAATAGTCTTGATGAGATTATTGGATTTATAGCTGAATATTCTCATGAAGATGCAATTTTTATTGGTGGAAATGGCCAAGAAAAAATAATTGAAATTCAAGAAAGATTAAAAGCATTATCTGATATTTGTGATTAAGATAAAGTTTCTAAAATATTAATTAAATTTTTATCTTTTTTTATTTATTCTTTTTTTATTAGAGTTGTACATTTTTTTGGAGTTTTTTTATTTTTTCATGGTTTATTTATAAGTTATTTATAAATAAATTTAAATTTTACATAAAAACTCAATAATTTTTAATAGTTTTTGTAAATGTTTATATAGGATGAGAGTATAATATTTATATAACATAAAGAATGTTCGCTATTTATATATTTTTAATTTTTTTATTATTGGGATGTTTAGATTTGTTAGATTTTTATTATCTTTATTTTTTTTTATTTTGGTGATAAAAATTGTTATTTTGATTGTTATGGTGATTAGATAGTTATTTTATAGTAGCTGATGGAGATGAATTTAGAAAATTTGAGAATAACACGGAAAATGGGAAGTGTTGATATGTTGTTTCGTATTTTTATTCTATTTTCTTTTATAATTTTACTTTTTTTATCTTTAACATCGGTTAATAGTGCTGATTTTGATGATATTCGTCAAACTATTGATTTAACTGATTCAGGTAAGACAATAACACTTCAAAACACTACTTATAATGGTAATGGTTCTCAAATACAAATTAGTAAAAATATTACTATTCAGGGGCCTAGTGGTCAGTATGCTACACTTGATGCTAAAGGTGAAAGTCGTATTATAAAGACTGGTAATAATACTGTTGTTACTTTTAGGAGGATTATTTTTAAAAATGGTTTTCTTGAAGGCACTGGTGCTGGTTCAGCTATTCGTGCAGGTGGACAGGTAATTATTGAAAATTGCACCTTCCTTAACAATCAAGGAGAATCAGGAACAGCTGTATTTTTATCTCCAGATGCAGATAACTCTAGGATAAACAACTGTATATTTAAAGGAAATAAAGGTATATATGCTGGTGAGGATGATTGGGTTGAAGGTGCTGCTATTGATGTTCATGCAGGACATGTTAACATTACAAATTCTATTTTTGAAAACAATCAGGCACTTGATACTGGAGGAGCAATTAATTTCGCTATTCAAAGTATAGGTTCTCAATTGATTAACTGTAATTTCACAAATAACACTGCGCCTACTGGTGGAGCAATAAAAATCCTCAATACTGATATTCTTATTCGTAATTGTAAATTCATAAATAATAAAGTAAATGGATCTGGTGGAGCTGTATATATTAGAAATTCTAAAGTCAAATTAGAAAACTCAATATTCACTTCTAACTCTGCAAACACTAATGGTGGAGCAATCTATAATGATTTATACAATACTTCAACTACTGGTTATTTGAATATTTCTTCTTCGAACTTTAAAGATAATAATGCTTTTAATGGCGGAGCAATATATTCCAAAAACATCCTAAATATTAAAAACTCTAACTTCACAAATAACCAAGCAACAAATAATGGAGGAGTAATCTATTCATCCAACATTACAATACTTATAAACACGTCATCACTTGTTAACAACTCTGCAACAAATGGAGGAGGAATATACTCAAGCTCTTCAAACATAACAGCCAATTATAATTATATAGCTAATAATAATGGTAATAAGTATGTTTATATTACTGGATCAAGCACTCTTATTGATTTATCTTATAATTGGTGGGGTGATAACAATAATCCATTAATTAACCATGTTACTAACACTAGTAACGTTGTTTTAAGTGATTATTATACTGTTAATGTTAAACTTGTTAGTTTAAATGGTGATTTAGCTACTTTTAATTATTTTTTAACTCTAAAAAATAGTGAAATCTCACTTGGCTCAGATTATTTACCAGCTTTTTATGGTGATTACTATAATGGAACCAACCATACTCGATTTCAAGCTAATACACAAAAAACAATAACCACAAATTTAAATAGTGACAAGCTATTTAAAGTTAGTGTTGATGACTTTGTAGGATATCTTGTTGTTTTTGTTAATGATATTTATGGTGATGACTTTTATAGTGGTGATTCCTGGGAATCTAGTCTTAAAAGCTTGAAAAAAGCAGTAAATCTTGTAATTGATGGAGGGTATGTTTATATAGCTTCATCAGTTTACAATGGAGTGAATAATACTAATATTCTGATTGATAAGGATTTAAATATTATTGGTGTTAATGATAATGAAGGTTGTGTTGTTTTTGATGGTGAAAATAAATTTAGTATTTTTAAAATCCTAAATGCAGATGTGAAAATTAATAATATTACATTTATTAATGGTAATAGTGATAATGGTGGAGTTATTTATTCTGATAATTCTAATTTAACAATAAAAGACTCAAATTTCTTAAATAATACGGCTACTAATTATGGTGGGGTAATAGCCATCAATGGTGGAGGTTATTTTAACCTATCTAATATTAAATTTTCTAATAATCATGCTACTTATGGAGCTGGAATTTACTTAAAAAATACTAATAACTTTAACTTATACTCATCAGTCTTTGAAAATAATACTGGAGGTATTGGTCAATCAATATACCTTGATAAAGATAATAATGGTTTTAATGTTTCATACTCCTTGTTTTTAGATAATGGTAATAACATTGTTTTTTCCAATGGTTCTAATAATGGTTACTTTGATTATAATTGGTGGGGAGATAATAATTACACTAATCACACTAATTTAAAAGTAAATAGCTGTTATACTGCAATTTTCACCAATAATAATACTTTTAATACTGTTGTTGGTGATAATTGCACAATATTTTATTCTTTTCACTTAAATAATACAATAAATAAAGGAAATATAAACCTTCTACCTGATTTTAATGTTTCACTCTACTACAATGATATATTCCTTGATTCATTAAATGTAAAAGAAGATAAAACATTTAAATTCCTATTAAAGCATGTTTATAATAATCTTTCTATTTTTACAAATAATAGGGTGTTCTTTTTAGAGTATTTGGTTGGTAAAGGTAAATTGGAAATTGAAAACCTCACTATATTGGTTGATAAAATTAATTATGCTGATAATATAACTTTAAAGATAGATTTAAAAGATAATTTCACAGGAAAACTAAACATAACACTCAAAACAGCTAATAAAACTGATAGTGATGCTTTAACAAGAGAAATAAGCTTTATCAATGGTATTGGTTATTTTAATTATGTTATAACTTTATTAACTAATGTTTCATTTGATATTCAGGGAACCAACAATATAGATTACAATAATACTAATAATATTAGTACTTGGAGTTTTGTTAAGTATGAATTAAATATAAGTAATATTATTATTCAAAATTTTAACTATGGGGATGATTTGAATATTAATATTGACTTATATCTTTCTTCTCTTAACCCTAATATTACTCAAGTATTTAATGTTACTGTTAATGGTGAAACAAGGGAAATAAGCTTTATTAATAATTATGGTATTTGGGTTCATAGAGTAACACAGGCAGGAACAGTAAAATTTAATGTTAATTTAGAAGAGGATGATTATTACTATTCTGCAAATAAAAACACTAGTAAATTCTTCAATTGTACTTTTTATATAGATTCTGTCAATGGTGATAACAGTAACATTGGAACCAGTCCAGATAAATCTTTCAAAGATTTTAAACATGCATTAAATCTACTTATTAGTGGTGGGACAATATATGTACTAAAAGGAAAATATACTGGAGAAAATAATACTAATATAACCATTAAAAAAGATGTAAACCTCTATGGACTAGATAATATCATATTCACCACAAAAAATAATAATATAAGGGTTTTTACTGTAGAAAACGGTTTATTATACATAGCTAATATTATATTTTCTAATATTTCTTTTAATGGTGAGGGAGGAGCAATATATACAACCAATAAAGGCCGCATTGAAATTATTGATTCCAAATTCATAAATAACAATATTAATGGTAATGGATTAATCTATCTTAACTCAACTGAAAACATTATAAACAGAACAGAATTCATTAATAATACAGCTATTAATGGAGGAGCTATTTTTATAGAAGGTGACAATAATATTATAGTTTCTTCATCTTTTGTTGATAACACAGCAGATTATAATGGAGGAGCTATAAGTATTGATGGTGATGGCAATATTGTTGGTTATACTAGATTCTTTAATAATGGGGATAATACTTTAAAACAAGTTTATAATTCTGGTTATGGTTCTAATTTATCTTTTAATTGGTGGGGAGATAATTTTAATCCTTTAAGTGCTCATATTAATAATACTGGTAATATTATTTCTTTTAATTATTACAAAGTAGTTTTTAAAGATCTAGGAAATGGATTATTCTCTTATCAATTAGCTACTGATTATGGAAATTCTGAGGGAGTTTCTAACTTTTTATCATTTAATGGTTCTTTTAAAGATAAAATGTCTCCTATTTCAGATTTGTTTAAAGCCAACACTGATTTAAAAGAAATACTTGTTAATGGTAGTCTTGGTTTTGTAATGTTTAATGTTGATAATTGGAACAATATGATGATTTTTGTCAATGGAACAGGAGGATCTGACACAAATAATGGAACCGACTGGAATGTTGCAGTAAAAACAATAAAAAGAGCATTAGAATTAGTTGTTGATGAAGGAACAATATATATTGCAGGAAACATTACTTATAAATCACTTGCTAATTTGAATCAGACTATAGCTAAAAATATTACCATCATTGGAGCTTCTAGTTATAGTGGAGGAGCTATAATCTTAGATGGTGAGAAAAATCCAGATATTAATGTTTTCACAATTATTGATTCAATAGTTACCCTCAAAGAATTGGTTTTCAGAAATATTAACGGAACAGCTATTAATAGTATTAATTCTAAATTAGAATTATTAAAATGTGAATTTACAAACAGTACAGGAGTTAATGGATTAATAGATTTAAATAATTCTTTCATTTATTTGAATGATACAAAATTTAGTTTAACTAATGGTAAATTGATTAATTCTCTTAACAGTAATTTAAAATTTAATAATACTTTATTTAATAGTGTTAAGTCTGATAATAATGTTATTTATGCTTTGAAAACTCATTTAATCTTTGATAACATAGAATTTACTAATATTGATGGTAAAAATTCTATTGTCTTTGTTGATAGTGGGAATATTCATGTTTTTAATTCAAATTTCATAAATAATAATATTAGTGCTTTTTATACTAATAATAGTGATTTAGCTATTCAAAATAGTTTATTTGAAAATATTAGCCTTAATAATAGTGATATTGGTCTTATTCATGTTGTTAATGGGAATTTAACTGTCAATAATACTGTTTTTAAAACTATTAGAAATGGATTGGTTTTATATTTAAATAATTCTAAACTTATTTTAACAAGTTCCAATTTTATAAATAATGACTTAAAGGATAATAATCTTATCTATTCAACTACTGGTGAATTGAAATTTAATAGGGTTAATTTTATTAGTGATACTACTAATAATAATCTTATTTTCACTAATAATAGTTATTTATATATAAATTCTAGTGTGTTTGAGAATATCTTCGTTGATGGTTCTGTTATTTTTAATACTCATAGTAGTTCAAATTTTAATAATGTTTCATTCTCTAATATTACTTTAATCGATGGTAATATTGTTAATGATCTTAATGGAGGATTATATTTTAATGATATTATTTTTCAGGATATAGCTAATGGAACATTATTATATACTAATAATTCAAGTTTTAATATTGAAAATAGTAGATTTAAAAAACTTAAAGGAAACTTACGTGTTTTTGAAAGTGTTAATAGTGATTTGAATATTATTAATTTGATTTTTGAAGAGATTAATTCAACAGCTAACTTGTTTTATGTTATTGGTGGTGATTTAAGTTTTAAAAATCCAGTATTTGAGGGTATTGTTTTTGAAAATGATTTTTTCTTGTTTTATACTAATAATTCTAATGTGAATATTGATAATTTTGTTTTTAACTCAACTATCAAAGGAAAACTCATTAATATTCATGGTGGAATTGTAAATATTAATAATTCTGTATTTAAAAATTTTAATAACTCTAATATTATTAATAATAATGGAAAACTCAACATATTTAATTCTAATTTCACAAATATTCATAGTAATGGTGTTATTTATAATAATGGTGTTTTAAACATCGTTGATTCATTATTTAATGATATTAATTCTAATGATGAAAGTGTGATTTTTAATAATGGTTTTTTAGTTGTTTCTGGTTCTGTTTTTGAAAATATTAGTTCTAATGGCGATGGTGGAGTGATATACTCTACAAACACTCTTAATATTGTATCTTCTAATTTTACTAATAATAAGGCAGTTAATGGTGGGGTTATTTATTCTATTGGTTTTGTGACTATTGATTCTTCATTATTTGTAGGTAATTATGCTGAAAATGAAGGGGGTACTGTTTATCTTGGTCAAAGTTGGATTAATATTAGTTATTCTCAATTTAAAAATAATAGTGCTACAAAAGGTGGAGTAATATATTCTGAAAGTATTTTGAATATTTTGGCTTCTAAATTTGAAAATAACTCAGCAACAAACGGAGGAGCAATATATTCAACTAATTCTTTAAATATTAAAGGTGGAGGTATTACTAATAACAATGCAGATTATGGAAGTGGAATCTATAATTCAGGTATTTTGAATTTATCAAGTATTTATGTTAGTGGGAATGAAGCTGAAATCTCTGGTATTGAAGTCTTTTCTGATGATTCATCATATTCAGGTAGTAGCTTAATAGTAGAGGCAAGTTTGTATTCTGGTGATAATTTACTTAATTTTGTTTTTAGTGAAAGTCCTGATGTATACATTGATCGCAACAAACAAACACTTTCAGATTTATCTATAAATACTGTTATAACATTAAAATTTGAGGATAATGTTTATAGTGCGAAAACTGGTAATGATGGTGTAGCTAATTTCATTATTTCTATGCCTTTAGTGTTAAAATCAACATTTGTTACTATTTCAGTTATTTTTCTTCATAGAGGAATTGAATTTTCTGATTCAAATGAAATAGAAATTATTGGTTCTGATGAAGAAGGAGAATTTGATGATTTTGATGATTTTATATTTGATGATGAATTTTTAGTTGAAAGCAAGTCAAATAAGGGTTCTATTAGTAGTCCTAACTCTCAATCTAGTTCTATAAGTAGTTCTAAATCTTCTACTGCTAAATTAACTTCAGCTGAAATTAAGAAATATACAAAAGGATTTACTAAAACAAAATCTTATAAAGAAGGTTATGTTGCTAGTGGAAGTGGAATGAAATGGACTAAAGTTGATTGGAACAAATCTATTCATAATTATCCTGCAGGTTTGAGAAAAGTTAGTTTTTCTGTTTATCATAAAAAAGTAAAATATTCTTATTCTAAATATAAAAAGACTACTAAGGATAAAAAAGGAAATACTGTATATTATAAGTCTTATCTTACAGGAAAAAAGAAAAAAAGTCAAAAATATCTAATTGTGAAAGAAACATGGAAGAAAAAGACTAAGAAAGTAAACAAATATGATAATCCTTATTTGAAAAAATCAACAAACTGTGAAGTCAAAAATAAAACAATAAAAGATAAAGCAAAAGAAATAACAAAAAAATATAAGACTAGATATTATAAAGCAAATGCAATTTGGAATTGGGTTAGAAAAAATATTAAATACAATGAAAATCATCATTATTCTGCATTTAAAACATTGACTAAAAAATCAGGAAGTTGTCAGGGTCATTCAAATTTAATAGTTGCTATGTGCAGGGCATTAGGAATTCCAGCAAAATATGAATCTAAATTCAGATATAATACAAAAACAAATAAACATGAAGCACATGTATGGGCTTTAGTATATGTTAATAATAAGTGGTATGTTGCTGATGGAACTATAAAGAAGTACTTTGAATATCCTCTTGGAACTTTAAATACTGCTTGGACAGATTCTAAGAATCCTGATTATAAATATATGCAGTATTATGGGCATGATTTCCAATATGACTATAAATATACCTCATGGAGTTCCATCTGTAATAGATTAACTGGTAAAAGTCATAGGGATACTAATATTACACATGTTAAATGATAATTTGGTGATAAACATGAATAAAAAAATAATTGTTTTTGCAATAGTTATAATAGTAATAATTACTCTTGGATTAGTGGGTATGGTTTTGAATAATAATTCAAAAAAAACAGTCAATGTTAATAATTCATCTTTGAATGATACTAATAATCAAAAAGTAATTAGTGAAACTAATGATAATAATCAAAGTTCTAAAGATAATAAACTAAATGATAAGAATACTAAAAATAATAAGAATAATAAGAATAATACTAATAATACTAATAAACAAGTAGTTCAAGTTCCAGATGAGTATGTTGGTTCTTCTAAGGGTGATCCTGATGAGGATGGAAATGTTTTTATTACTACATAATTATTTATCAAATAATATTTTTAGTGATAATCATGAATAAAAAAATAGTTATTTTCGCATTGATTATAGTATTATTGACAATTAATGTTATTGGAGTTGTATATAATGCTTTTAATGTATTCGGAGAAAATAGTTGATACAAATAAATCAGTGTTAATCCTGAAGAAAATGGAATTGTTATAATCTAACTTTGTATTGTATATTTGAATAAGAATTATAAAATAATTTTAACAATTTAGTTTCAATAATTACCATGTTTTAAGAAGTGATAAATATGAACATTATATTTAAAAGTCTGATTGTAATTTCTTGTGTTTTGTTCCTGTTTTTGCCTAGTGCTAGTGCTGTAAATTATAGTGTTAACTCTTCTTGGTCTAATGGGATGATTCAGGAGTTGATAGATAATACGGATAATATCACTGGGTTGTATTTTTCTTCAAGTAGTGGAAACATTTTTATTAATATTAATTTGATTATAAATAAGCCTATTAGTATATTTTGTGATGATGGTGTGTTATTTAATGGTTCTAACACAGCTATTCCTTTGAAGTATGCATTTAAGATTTTATCTGATAATGTGAATATTGAAGGTTTTATTTTAGATGGTTATGTAACTGGATTTATTGGGGAATCTGTTGATAATATCAGTATTACTAGTAATTTTTTTAATAATACTGATACTGGCATTGATATAATTAATGCTAATGGATTAGTTATCTTTAACAATTCTGTTATTAATGGTCGTTATACTGGTATTTCAATTGAGAATTCAAACAATACTAATATCTCAAATAATAGTGTTTCTGGATTTAATAAAGGTATTGATGTAATTGAAACTAATAACACTAATATTTCAAATAATAATATTATTGATAATAATAATATTGGTTTTAAGCTTGATTCATCTGAAAATACACAGATTAAGGATAATAATATTGATTATAATGGCTATGGAGCTTTTATAAGCAATTCAAATAATGTTAGTGTAGAGAATAATAATGTCACGAATAATAGTAATCATGGAATTGTAATTTCTTCTTCTAAAAATTCAAAAGTTGAAAATAATGTTGTTAGTGGTAATAATCGTTCTGGTGTCTTTTTAGATGAAGTAAAGTCATCAAATATTTCTAAAAATAAGGTTGAAAATAATAAAGAGGATGGAATTAATATTGGTTTGGTTGAAGATTCAGCTATCTCTAAAAACAAAGTTTCTGGTAATGGTAAAAGAGGTATTTTTGCAAGTCAGATAAATAAAACAGTATTGAAAGACAACATAATTGAAAATAATAATGATCATGGTATTAGGGCTATTAATATTTCATATTCTGAGTTAAAGAACAATAATTTAAGCTATAATATGAAGTCTGGTGTATATGTTACTAATTGTCATGAAGCAGATTTATCTAATAATTATATTTACATGTCTTTTGAGAATGGACTAACTATTAATGATTTATTTAATTCTTCTTTGTTTAATAATACTATTGATAGGAATATAGATTTTGGAATATATATTAATTCCTCTAGTTTTTCCCATATAAAATTTAATACCATTAAAAATAATTGGGATGATGGTATTCTTGCTAATGGGATTTTTAGTACTGATATAATAGCTAATATTTTAAAGGATAATGGAGGTAATGCCTTACATTTATTAGATAATGCTGATTGTAATATATATAATAATTCCATATTGAATAATGAAGGTAAAGGAATTTATATTCATTCTAAGGAATTTGGTTCAGGTTTTTCTTATATTAAGAATAATTTGATTGTGAATAATGGAGGTGAAGGTATTTTTTTAAGATATTGTCCTTTTATTATTAGCTATAATATTATAAGTAATTGTTCTAAGGGAATTATTTTGGATAATGTTCCTTCTGTTTATCCTCCTTATTGGAACTTTAGTATTGTTAGGTATAATAATTTATCAGATCTTCAAACTGGTATGCAAGTGACTAACTCAGATAATAGTCCTTCAATTGAGAATAATATTCTTAAAAATATTGCTGAGGATGGATTTTATTTGAACAATATTAGTGGATCAATTTATTTTAATAATACTTTTATGAATGTTAAAGGTGTTTGTATTTATGCAATTTCTTTAGGTGGCACTATTACTAGTTGTAAGTTTGTAAATTCTAATACTGGTGTTTATCTTGATTCTGACAATGTTAGTATCAATAAAAATACTTTTGTAAATGTTATTCAGGGTATTCGTGTTTTTGGGAAGAATAATAATATTGAGAGTAATATTATTAATAAGAGTAGTGAAGGAATCTCTGTTAATGGTATTCTTAATTATATTGGTTATAATAAGATTTCATCTACTAAAAAGAAGGCTATTTTAATTTTTGCTCATAGTAATAAAGTTGAATACAATGTTTTTAGGAATAATTATGATGATATTTTCATAAACTCTGAAAACAATACAATTTATAAAAATAAGATGATAAATTCCAAACATATTAGTATAAACATTGGAATGTATGGTTATAATAAGATAAGAAAAAATAATATACAAAACAAGAATATGGCTATTAAAATTAGCTCAAATTATAATACAATAATTGATAATATTATTTCTAAGGTTAAAAGAGGCATTTTTATTAAAGGAGGTAAAAATAAAATTAAAAATAATAAAATCAAATCTAAAACCTATGGAATTTCAATTATGGGGCATAAAAATACATTATATAAGAACACTGCCTATAAAAGTAAAATTGGAATTATTATTATGGGAACTAAAAATAAAATCATGAGTAATGCTGTTAGTAAAAGTAAATATTATGGTATTAAGTTAAATGGGGATAAAAACCAATTGTCTAAAAATATAGCTCGGTTGTGTAAAAAATATTCTATTAAAATTACTGGTGATCGTAATACTATTAAGAATAATAAATTAGGTAAGAAAATAAGTAAAAGACTTTCTATTAAAGGATATAAGAATAAGGTTAAAAAGAATAAGGCATGATAAAAATGAGCCTTGTTCTAGCTAATTATTATTGGAAATTTAAAATGGATAATATATATAAGAAATATTTTATTAGTAGCTTATTATTTTTGTTATTTTTAGTTTTTTCTTTATCTTGTGTTAGTGCTTCTACTTATGTTGAAGTTCTAATGGTTTTCTTCAAGGTTCTGTTAAGTATGATAATATTTATCTGGGTTTTGATAAAATGGTTAAGTTTGGAGGAGTTAACTTCATTATAACCATTGTTCTTTTTGTTTTCGTTTTCTGTTAAGTCTGTTTTTAAGGTTAGTAGTACTTATTCTAGTGTTAAATTAGATTTGAATGCAATTAAAATGCTGTTAATAAAATTTCAACGGTACCTTCTATTGTTAAAGCTGCAAGTAGTGTTGTGAAGGCAGAAGCTAAGAAAGTGATTGTGAAAGTAGCTCAAAAGGCGGCTAATGTTTATAATGCTGTTAAGTATGTTTCTACAAAGGTGGTTAGTGGTGTAAAAACTGTAGTTAATGCTGGTAAAAGTATTGTAGGTAAAGCTGTTTCTATAGTTAAGACTGTTGTTAATAAGGTTTCTAATGGTATTAAATGGGGTCTTGGAAAACTTGGAATTAAATTATAATTTATTGAGGATTTATGATGAGTGTTGAAAATAAAAGAATTAAGATAAAAACGCAGGCTGAAGAAGTTTTGCAGGATTATCCAGATATTAAAGGTTTAGAAGATGTTTTTGAATCTATTTGGAGTCTTGAAGATAATGCAAATTTTAAATTTTTGATTACAAGCTTTAAAAAGATAATGGAACATTTTTATGGTTCTGATTATCATATTTTAAATGCTTCTGAGAGTTTTATTAGAGAAATTCCTCAGATTAGTTATTCTAAGGAGATTTTATTTTTAAATAGGTTTAAGTATCTTATTCCTGTTAGATTTAGGGATGTAGTTGGTATATATGAATATGATGCTTTAATAGAGATTATTTTTGTATTTTTTGATTTTAATAATGAGAAGATTACTCCTTCTAATGTTTTTGGTTTGTCTAATAAGGTTATAAAGCTTTTAAATGAGTTTGATATGGATATTTATTTTGAAAATCCTGATAAAGAATATTTTATGAAACTTAAAGCGTTAAAATGGGATAAAAAAGCCAAAAAACTCTTCAACAAAATCGATAAATATCATGATAAATTTAGGCAAACTTGTATTGAGGAGGTTTTTGATGAGAATCCTGATGATGGCTATCCAATTATGTGGGGCTTTGGCGCTGATGTTTGGAGGTGTTGGATTTTTTTGAGTGGTTGTAGTGCTGTTAATAATGATCGTGAGGTTATGGTTGTTGATGATGTTGTTTGTGCTTGTAAGACTTATTTTAAGTTATTAGGTCTTTTAAATAAAAATTAAAAAATTATGGGAGATGTTTTTGATGAGGATTGGTAAGCCTACTGCGATTTTTTTAAGTGTTATATTTTTTATAGAACTGTTATTATTATTTTTCCTTCTTTTATTTTTTTGGGAAGGCTTAGGAGATTTTTTGATTGAGTATAGATTTATTTTTCAAATTGTTCTTTGGGTTGGTGGTGCGTATCTTTCTAAAAAGTTTTATAATTACATATATAATGATGTAAAAATTAAAGAAGGTCGTCACGCTGTTGCTGTTTATTCTAGTACTTCAGATAAAGGTAGAAAAGTAGTTGTTGGTCTTGTGACTTTAGTCTTCATTGTTTTTATAGTGTATGCTTCTATTATGATATTTTCATCAAATAATATTGATACTGATAATGAGGTGAGTATTAATCATTTTAATAATCAAAATATTTCTTTTAATTATTCTAATAATTGGAGTATAGAAAGTAATAATAGTACAGATATTGTTTTAGTAGATAGTTATGGGCGTTATATATACATTTCAATTGATAAAACTGATGGTTATACATTAGATATGCTTTATAATTTATATAGATCTTCATGGGAAGAAGATGAGAACATTTCTATTATCAATTCTAGTAATATCAAAATTAATAATATTCCAGCTATCGTATCTTATCTTAATATAAGCTATAATGAAACAGTTAACATGAGTGAAGAAATGTTAAATATTGTATCTTTCTTAAATATAAAACCAAATGAAACAAAACATACTAATTCTTATAAAATTATCATGACTAAAGAAGACAAATATTATTTAATTTCATATTACTATACTGGTGATGCTATAAATGAAAAAGAATTCAAAATATTCATAAATAGCTTTAAAGTCTAAAAAAATAATATGAGTTTCATATTAGAAACGATAAGGCATATTATATTAAATTATAGGGAATTTTAAAAAAATAATTAATTTGAATATTAAAGGAAGTTTTTTCAATGAAAATGGAACATTACAAATTATTAATATTATTAGGTATTTTAATCATCTTTTTTGGGCTTTTAAGTTCTGTTTCAGCTTGTCCAATAATAAACATGACTAAAAGGGAATCAGATAGTCAAAACATTAAATTAAATCAATATAAATATAAAGTTTCATGGGAAAATAATAATATTGATGTTAATCGGGTAATCTGTCTTAATTCAACTGGAAATATTATAAACCCGACAAAATTCATCAATAATACAGTTATCAATAGTAGTAATTCTAAATTAGAATTATTAAAATTTGATTTTACAAATAGTACAAGTGATAATGCTTTAATAAGATTAAACAATTCTTAAATTGAATGATATTAAGTTTAGTCTTATTGATGGAAAAGTGATTAATTCTTTTAAGAGTGATTTAAAGTTTAATAATAGTTTATTTATTGATATTAAAACAAGTAATGGTATTATTTATGGTTTTAACACTGATTTAAATTTTTAATAATGCAGAATTTACCAATATTGATAATAAAATGTATCATTCCATGATTTTAATAGATATATAATATGAAATTTAAAATGAAATCCATTTAATACTTTTAGAAACTCAATACAAACATATCTCAAATAATCATTATATTTCCTTCATTTTTTCATAAAAATCTACCACTATAAATTATTTAAATATTTTATATTTTAAATAATACTAATTTTATTGCAATATTGGTTTAATAGTAATAATTATATACTTTAATTTACAAATATAAAGCTTAACTATATGATTATATTAAAATTTATCTTATAATTTTTTTATTTATTTATATTAAATCTAAACGGGGAATGTTGTGTTTTTTGGAAAAAATATTCTTGTTGTTGGTGCAGGGAATGCAGGAAGACCAGTAGCTAATCTTTTTAATTATTTAGAAAAGAATGTTATTGTTACTGACTCCAATTCATTTGATAACCTTCCTAAAAAAGCACAAAAAAAGATAGAATTACTTGAAAATAGAGGTATTACTTTTGAATTAGGAGATCATAATGATGATCTTTTAGATTTTCCTGATGCTGTTTATATATCTCCCAATATTCCAAAAACTGCTGATTTTGTAAAAAAGATTTATGAACTTTCTTCTAAAGGAAAGTTTGATATTATTGAAAATAAAGATGTTGGAAATATTTTAAATTCACTGATAGCTATACCTATGGTTGGGATAGCTGGAACTGATGGTAAGACTACTACAACCAATATGATTAATTTTGCTTTGAAAGATAAGTTTAATACTCTTATTTTTTCATCTCTTCAGGATTCTTTAGTTATTGAAGGGTTAGTTGAAATGGTAGTTAATTCTGAATGTGAAAATAAGGATTTAGCTATTTTTGAACTTCCTCATGGAACTATTAGGATGGCTGATGGTCTTGAACTTGATTTTTGTGTTATTACTAATTTAACACCTGATCATATGGATGAATTTGAAAATTATGAGGATTATATTACTAGGAATATAGCTATTGAGAAACTTCTTAAAAAGAATGGCTTGGTTCTTGCTAATGGTGATGATCCAATTATTAGTAGTAGATTAGATACATTTAATCATGATTATATTGTGTATGGTCTTCAAAATCCTCAAACTGTAGAGTTTGAGGGTAATACTTACTATAATGATAATGTTGATTATGATATAGTAGCTACTAATATTAAGCTTAATGGTTTAGATGGGTCAAGTTATAAGATTAAGTCTGGAGATATTTTAACTTTAGTTTGTAATAATTGTGGTAAAATTAATTATGATTTGAATAATTTTAATTTAGATAATCTTGATTCAGATAGTTTTGATTTAAATGATTCTGATTCAGATAATCTTGATTCAGATGATTTTGATTTAGGGATTTGTAAGTGTGATAATTATTCTAGAAAAGTAATACCTTCTTTTGAAAGAGAGGTTAATATTAAGGTTCCTGGTTTGATTAATGTCGAAAACTCTCTTGCTACAATTTTAAGTTCTTTAATCATGGGCATTGATTTAGATGATGCTATAAACCGTATGTCTTCATTTAAAGGTGTTAAAGGAAGATTTGAGAAAATTGATAAGTTAAATGGTGTAAATATTTTTATGGATGCTGCTCATAATCCAGAAAGTATGGAAAAATTATTTTCTGGCTTTGATATCTCTGGAAAACTCATATTAAGCTTGGATAATCCTGATACTTTAACTTCAAGAGATAAGTATAAAATTGGGGAAGTACTTGGAAAAGTAGTTGATGTTTTGATTGTTTCTTCTAAAAATGAAACCACTGAGTTTGTTGATAATAATGCTGCTTTTGAAGTTTTAGATGGAGCTTTTAATGTTTGTAGTGATATTGAAACTTATGTAACTGAAAATGTTAGTGAATCTATTTTTAATGCATTGTCAATAGCTGATACTGGTGATACAATTATTCATATTGGCCCTGGTGTTGTTAATGCTTATGATAATGTTAAAAATGATATTAAAGATGCGATAAATTTTTATGAAGCTATTTCTGGGAAAGTCGTTGTTATTGGTGGTTGTGGAACTGTTGGTAGCTTAATCGGAAGAGTTTTAGCTGCAAATGGTATTGATGTAACAATTTCTGATTCTGCAAATGAAACTCCTTTAAAATCAATTTTTGAAACTGAAGGTATTGATTTAGAGTTAGGTAGTGAAATTAGTAATGAACTTTTATATAATGCATCTTCTATTTTTTTAGCTCCTAGTTTAATGGATAATGAAAAATTTATTAATAATTTAAGGAATGATTTAAATAATATGAGTTTTGAAGATATTCCTGTTTTTGGTATTGATGAAATATTTAAGTTTTTTAGATCTGATAAATTAGTTTTTGGTGTTACTGGTACTAATGGTAAAACTACTACAACAGAAATTCTTAAAAACATTTTTAAAACT
Source organism: Methanobrevibacter arboriphilus (assembly GCF_019669925.1). Lineage (NCBI taxonomy): Archaea > Methanobacteriati > Methanobacteriota > Methanobacteria > Methanobacteriales > Methanobacteriaceae > Methanobrevibacter > Methanobrevibacter arboriphilus. Next base: position 256,266 of record NZ_AP019779.1, on the reverse strand, counting down.
GCTGGATTAAATGTTCCAGAGCACAATCTTAATATTCAAGGAAATACTGAATTTATTCCTTCTTTACAATCTAAACTTGAGGGTGATGTAGCTGTTATTGAAATAGGCACTTTTGGTAATGCTGGTGAGATAGAAACAATATCTAAAAATGCAGAAGTTGATACTGGAATTATCACGAATATTACTCAGGATCATTTATCTAATGGAAGTTTTAATGATTACGTTAATTGTAAAAAAGAGATGGTTGATTTAGCTGATAATTTAATATTATGTGCTGATGATCCAATCGTTGCTTATCTTGGAAACTTAAAAGATAATGAAGATTTATTATTTTTTGGAATTAATTATTATGGAGACATTTTTAAAGATATTGATGTTTTTAAAGAATCTAGAATATGTCCAGTTTGTGGTAAAGACTTAATTTATGATATTCATTATTTGGGCCATCTAGGTAATTATCACTGTGATTGTGGTTTTAAAAATCCAAAGATAGATATTGAGGCTAGAGATATAATTTTTGATAAAGAAGATTCATCTATAAAATTTACATTAAAGATTTATGAACAAACTGCTGATATAACTTTGAAAAATGGTTCTATAGCTAATGTTTATAATTCATTAGCGGCTGCTACTGGAGCTTGGCTTTCAGGAGTTGATATTAATGATATTGCTGATGGAATTAATTCATTTAGTGGGGTTAATGGTAGGTTAGAAATTATTAATGATAATCCTAAGATAATTCTTGATTATGCTCATAATCCGGCAGGTGTTAAGTCTGTTATTCAGACAGTTTCTAATATTATTCAAAATGATAAAAAATTAGCTAATGGAAGATTTATTATAGTTAATACTATTTCTTCAGAAAGTGGTGACGAAGGGGACTTAGAAATAGCAAAACTTTTATCTAAAGCAGATATCATCATTCCAGCTTCTTATTCAGCATTTAAGTCTTCAAAATTTATAAATGATTTTGCAAATGAAAAATGTGAAATAATTTATACTGAGTCTAGCAAAAACTCTACAAAAGTTGGAACGTTAGGAGCAAGCTTTGAACAAGTGAAAGAAGGACTTATAATTGCTTTAAATATTATTAATAACTCAAAACAGAATATTAACAATATTATCAAAAATAAACACAGTACCAATGATAAAAACATTATCAAAGATAAAAACAATAGTAATGATAAAAATATTATCAAAGATAAAAATATTAATAATGATAAAAGTAGTGTTAATGATAAAAATATTAATAATGATAAAAGTAATGTTAATGAAAAAGATATTAGTAATGATATTATTCTTATTATAGGGGAAGGTGGGCTTAAATATTCCCAAACAATTTTAAGTGAGGTAAATGGTAATAAGGGAGGAGATTTAGGGATATAAGAAGTTTTTTTATAAATTATATAATTTTTATAGGTTTTATAATTTTTGGGGATATGATAAATTGAAGGGCAAAATGCGCTGGTCAGTTAAAGTTATCGTTGGATTACTAGTTGTAATATTTTTACTATTACCTTTTTCTTTTATGGGAGAACATGAGTTTTCAGGCAATGTAACCGAAGTATCAAAATATCCTTTGGGTAAAACAGTTTTTGCAGGAGAATCTGTTGTAGATGAGTCAAAAATTGACAAATATCCTATCGTTACAAACATTGATTATTTATTCAATAGATTGAAAGTTTTTGATTTTAGTAGTGTATTTATATCTATTTCAACAGGGGTTGTTCCTTTACCAGTTTATGAATTTTCAAGTTCGGGAATTTCAGATTCTGGAGTTGCAACAGGTTTTTCTGGTCCAGGTATTTTAACTGAGGAAAACAATAAATTAATTGTTAAACCTCCTGATAATTTTGTTTGGGGATATAAAACTCCTTATACTGTTGCAGTTAAAACTGAAGATGGCATAAATATTGTTGAAGAAAACAAAACAGTGAAATTTGTTGGAAAAGATGATATTAATAATAATACAATTCCTCATAAATATGTATCCGGTGAAGTTGTTGAAAGTTGGTTTAATCAATCTAATGTTGGTGATAATTTGACTTTAGATTATGGATTATCAGATTTTTCTGATAATAGGACTTTTATTAAACCTGATGAAATAAAAGAATTTTTTGGAGAAAGTGTGTTAAATTATACTTATTATTATCCTTCTTCCTCACCAGTCATGGTTTATGAGGCAAACTATACTGAATTTAATGTGACTGATGCTTATACTTACCTAGGATCATATCCTCAATATAATGATGCTAACCGTGCATATAATGCTAAACAATTTGCTAAAGCATGGAATGGAACAATTATTCCTCCTAATTCAACATCGTCAGGAATTGATATTGTTGATTTTGCTGTGTCTTCTGATCCCAAAGCTCCTGGAGGGGGTGCATCTCATGGAGTATGTCCTCCTGCTAGAACTTTAAGATCTATTGCATTAGCTATAGGACTTTCTTTACCTAAAGGAATGAATGGTGATCATGATGCAGTAAACTTTGGTGTCAATCCAGGTTCAGGTATTAAGGTAACAAATTCTTTAGATTATCCTATTAAAATTATCATGTGGACTGAAGGTGAGGGTACTGGTATGATTATTCATGCAAAAATGATTGAAATGGTTCCAACAGATGTTAATATAAACAATACCAATTCTTCATTAATCAATGATTCTAATACGTAGTATAAATTCTAATATAAATTATAATTACTATTTATAAAATTTATATTATTTACAAAGTTTATATTATTTATAAAATTTATTATTTATATAAAATATATTATCTATTTATGTGAAATTTATTATTTATAATGAAATAAGATTAAATCAATAAAATGTTTATATGATTGTGGTTTGTATGATTGTGTGAGATAAATGTTAATTTCTAGTGTTATAACTGCAGCAGGACGAAATTCTCGTATGGAAAATAGTCAAATTAAAGAAGGAAGTCCTATTAAAAATAAATTATTACTTCCATTTCCAAGTGAAAATAGTATTAATACAGTTATTGAAACAACTATCAATAATGTATTATCCTCTGATGTTGATGAGTGTATTGTTGTATTAGGTCATTTTGCAGCTAATATAAAAAAAGCTTTAGCTAATATTACTGATGATAGAGTTAAAATTATCGAAAATGAAAATATTAATGTAGACCTTTCTACTTCATTATTAAATGGGTTGAAACATTGTAAAAATAAATATGTTTTGTGTTCAGCTGGAGATCAACCAACAGTTAGTTCCAAAACTTATAAAAACATCATCAATTCTCTTTTTAATTTGAAAAACCCTGAAAAGTCTATTTCTATTCTTAGGAGAAAAAATTCAGGTTTATTAAAAAGTCCAGAAGGTTTAGGAATGCCATTTGTAGCTAATAAAGATATTTTAATTAAATATCTTGATAATGAGGATAGTAATTTAAACCCAATTCTTAGAAAGATTTTTAAAGATCAGTTTCCATTTTATGGGGTAGAAGAAGATGATTCTATGGAATTGATTAATATTAATAATTATGAAGATTATAAGTTTGTTTTAAATAATTTTTAATAATATTTATATTAATTTTTTACTTTTTAATAGTAATTTATTTTATAATAATAATAATAATAATTTGATTTATATTAGTAATTTACTTTTTATATTATTTTAATTTATAATAATACTAATTTATTTTATAATAATAATTTATTTTGTATTAATAATTTAATTAAAGTTTAGATTAACTTTAATTATTTTTATTAAAATTTTTCACACATTCTATTTAAAAATTTAGCTAATGATACTATATCAAAACGATTATGTTCAATAATAGGAACTAAAGGCCCAATATTATCTTCTTTTAGATATGCATCATAAAATTCAGGTATATGTGATCCTGGAACATCATCAACACGATTAATATCAAATATGTGTTTCTCAATAGTAGTTAGTTTACAATTTGGTAGTTTATCTTTCCAAAGATTTCTTGCATAGTAAATTAAATCATAATGGAATGGTTGACTTTCATTGTTTAATTGGTAGTAATTACATCTATTTCTAATAAATGGAACATCAAAACTAGCACCATTATAAGTAATAAGGGTTGAATCTTCTTCAATATGAGATAAATAACCTTCTAAAACTGCTGCTTCTTCTACTTTTCTTCTGAGGAGATATTGTGTTGAAGTGATAGATTTTCCTTTTTTATCCATTTCAGCTATACCAATAAGTATAATTGGAACATTAGAAAGACCTAATGTTTCAATATCCATAAATTTGAAACTATCATATTCAAGATCTCCAGCACATTTAAGCATTTTTCCTTTATTATTACAATTTTTTCTAATTAGATTAAACTTATCTATATGTGATCCATTTTCTAGTTTTTCAATAATTTCTTCTGCATGCTCTTTATATTTTTCATGCTCTAAAAGAGAGCTTATATCTTTATAACCTTCTTCCTTAAGCTTTTTTTCTGTAGCAGGACCTATTTTAGGAATTAATTTTAAGTCACAAAATAATTCATTTTCAAATTCTTTTTTATCAATTGAAAAATCGATTTTTTCTTTTTTTGTGATTTTTAATGTTTCTCCAGAACTGTTTTCTATGATTTCGCTACCTTCAATATCATCTAACCTTTGATCTTGATATTGTTCTAATAAGGTATATTTTAATTTTATTAGAGGATCATCAGAGTTAATTCCAGAGTTTTCATGGGCTTTAGCAATAGTCTCTTTAGAAGGTGCTGCAGAAGTTAAAGATTTCGATAATATTGACTTTAACATATCTTTTTCATGATTTTCATATCTTTCTGATTTCATTTATATCTTTACAACCTATTCTTTTTTGTCTGTGAGATTAATATTAATTTTAAAACTGATATTTTTATATGGAGGTTTACAACAGGAGGTAATATCTTCTGTTCTAATTGAAAATGATCCATATTTATTAAAAATTTCATTCATATCTGAGATAATTTTTTCTAATTTATTTTCATCAAAAACTTTTATATTTCCTAAATAGGAGATTTTATCAGATGAATTTACTGTGGTTAGATTATCAATCTTTTGGATTTGATTATTCTCCAACACATCATTTATTTTAATTATAATTTCATTTTTAATTTTTAATTTTTGATCATTGGACATATTATCTTTTTACAATTATTTTAATTTACATAAAACTTATATTATTATATATAAGACTTTTAAAAAAATTATATATAAGACTTTTAAAAAAATTATATATAAGACTTTTAAAAAAATTATTTTTTTAAAAACTATTTTTAAGAAACTATTATTTAAAAAAACTATTTTTTTAAAGCTATTATTTAAAAAACTATTATTTAAAAAGCTATTTTTTAAAAAACTATTATTAAAAAATTTATTATTATTGATATATAATTCATATTCTTATTAAAATTTTTTAAATATTATATTATAATATCTAAAATATCTTATAATATTTATAATAAAGTATCTCATAGTATTTATATTAAAATATCTAATAATGTTTCTATTATTATATTTTATAATATTATTACTATATTTTATAATGTTATTATTATGTTTTATAATATTATTACTTTATTATTTATATTTTTTGAATTTCAATTTTATATTTATAAATAGTAATCTAGTCTTTCACATATTAATTTTTAATTTTTTTAATATTAATAATTTTGTTATTTTTAGATTTTTTTATTATGAGTAGTTTATGAATATTCTTTTTTGAATTAATTATTCTATTTTCTAATAGATTGATTTTTAATAATATCTATTAATTCATGTGCCTTTTCATTAGCTGGGTCTATAATAATGGATTTTTTTAAGAATTTCAATGCTCCATTTTCATCTCCTTGTTCATTTAGTATAGCTCCTAATAAATACCATGAATCAGAATTATTTTTATCATAATTTAATATATCTATTAATAAATCTTTTGCAAATGTGTAATTTTTATCTTTATAGAATTTCAATGCTTCTTTAAGTTTAGTTTGAATATTATATTCTGTATTATTGGTTTTTTCTTCATTTTCTATATTGTTTTTATTATTTATTTTATTATTATTACTTATTTCATTATTGCCCATTATATTATTAAAATTATTATTAGTATTATTAGTATTATTATTAATACTATTATTAACTTTATTATTACTTATTCTATTATTAAAATTATTATTAATACTATTATTAATACTATTATTAATTTTATTATTAATCTTATTGTTAATCTTATTATTAATTTTATTGTAATTATCTTCTAAGTGAATTTTATCTAAAATATTCTCTTGTTCAGCTGTATCAATCTCATTTTGAATAAAATTAAGTATATTTCTTGTAGCATCTTTATGAAGTGGTTTATTTTCATTTCCACATTTTGGAGAATATATACATGAAGGACACCCCGAATCACATTGGCAATTATCAATTAAATCTTTTGTTGATTGAACCAATTGATTAAAAACTTCTATAGCTTTTTCACAAATCCCAATTCCTCCTTCATAGGCATCATATATAAAAATGGTTGCTTCTTGGGTATCTTCATGATAATTTGTTGATAAACCTCCAATATCAAATCTATCACACATTACATGTAGGGGGAATAATCCAATTAATCCATGCTCTACCCCATGTAAACCTCCAGCAAATACATTATCTTCATCAAACTTATCTTCAAGATGTTCCTTTATTTTATTAGATATAGTAAACCATATTCCTTTAGTTTTAAATCTTAGTGGTGGAAGGTCAAGTGTAAAAGTTCCAAGAGATTTTGAAAAGTGCATTTTTTTGTATTTGTGGTAATCTTCAGATACTTCTAATTCACCAAAATACACTGTGAAATTTCCAATTTTTTCTTTTTTTATTTTTGACTTGATCTTAATATCGACGTCTTTTAAAACAATTGTATGATATTCAACAGCTTGTTTATAAACATTAACATACTTTGATTTTAAGTTCACACTATCAACAATGTATGTTTCTCCTTTATTTATTAAAACAGCCCCTTCATGAGCTTCTCTGTAGACTTGTCCTATTTCCATATTTTCAAGTAGTTTTCCATTAGACATTACTTTAAATGAATCATTTGATAGCTGATCTAAGGAATGTTTAAATGATGCTTCATCATCATGAGGATAAATATATTGTTCTCTTTTATTTTTTATTAAATCATAGCTTTCAATTGCTTTATCTAATAGTGTTTCATCACATTTGAATATTTCATTTACCTCAGCAGCAGTAATTGGTATCTCATTAGCTGCACATAAAAGATGAGATTTAATAATCATTTTATTATTTAAGTCTATTATTGCATTTTCATGAGGTTTATCAAAGAAAAATTCTGGATTTTTCATGAAATATTGATCTAATTGATTTTCAAAAGCAAGTAGTATTATTATTGATTTTTGATTTCCTCTTCCAGCTCTTCCAGCTTGTTGCCATGTTGAAATCATTGTTCCAGGATATCCTGATATTATAACTGCATCAAGAGAGCCTATGTTAATTCCGAGTTCAAGAGCATTTGTACATGTAACTCCGAGGTATTTTCTACTTTTTAGACCATTTTCGATTTCTCTTCGCTCATTAGCTAAATATCCTGCTCTATAGGCTGTTATTTTTTCTGCAAGTGGCTTTTTATAATTTTTCATGTCTTTTTTTGCCCACATAGCTATGAGTTCTGCAATTTTACGAGACACTGTAAAACAAAGTGTTTGAATATCTTTTAAAAGAAGATATAAAAATATCATTTCTGTTTCTTGATGTATTGATAGACCATCTGTTATTTTTGTCCAATTATTTTCATTGTTATTAGCTATTGTATCTTCAATGAATTTATCTTCAAGGTCTTTAATGTTTCCAATGCTTTCAGTTCTATTTTGTGAATTTAATTGTGAATTATTATTTCCTTTATTTTTTTTTAAATTTTTATAAAATGGATTGTAAAGTATAAAGTCTTTTTCACCACTTGGAGATGTATCTTTATCTATAAGGTAAAAATTTTCTCCTACCAATTTATTTGCTAACTCTAATGGGTTTGCAAGGGTTGCAGATGATAGTATAAATTGTGGAGATGATCCATAGAATTTAGCTATTCTTCTTAGTCTTCTTATTAAGTATGCAACATTTGATCCAAATATTCCTTTGTAATAATGTGCTTCATCAATTACAATATATTTTAAGTTGCTATAAAATCCTTTCCATTGATGATGCCATGATAATATGTGGTGTATTTGATATGGGTTTGTTAAGATTATCCGTGAGTTCTGCCTAATCCCATATTTTTTATTTTTTGGTGTATCTCCATCATAAGTCGCTGGTTTTATTTCTATTTCTAATTCCTTTTCGAGTTCCTTTAAAATATTCAGTTGGTCATTGGATAGTGCTTTAGCTGGATAAATATACATTGCAGTTGCTTTTTTATCTTTTAACATTGTTTCAAGTATTGGTAAATTAAATGCTAGTGTTTTTCCTGAAGCTGTTGGTGTTGTAATGATTATATTTTTTTTATTTTTAATCTTTTTAAAAGCAGTTGCTTGATGTTTATATAATTTGATATTATTTTTTTCAAGATATTTAGCTATTTTTGGATTTACTTCATCCAAATTCATATAAATAGCCTTTTTACCAGGTATTTTTTCAATATGAGCTATTTTATGACGGAATCTAATATCATTTTTAAATTTATCTATAGCTAATTTATCCATAGGAATCATTTTGTTTTTAGTTATTACTAATTTATTTATTAGTTATGATTTTCTTTTTTTATTTAAGTTTCATTTTTTTAATTATATTATTTTTTCATCTGTTCATTTATATATTATTGAATTTTAAAGTTCTTTTTTAATTTTTATTAGACTATATTAATAAATATTACTTTTAATAAGAATATTTCTTTTAATAATTTTAGATTCTTTTAATATTTTAAAAAGTTTTTATAATTTTATAAAATATTTAGAATAGCATGAAAATATTATATTTAGAATTTCATGAAAATATTATTATATAAAATTAAAAAATTAATAATATATTTAGGTATACCTAAATATTTATATACTAGTAATGACAACATAATAATGGTAATGTCAAAACAAATTTAAACACAATGTCATACCACCCCTCAATTGATTATCTTCCTTAATCCATATTATTAGCAGTCTCGACCATATTATTTTGTATTTTTATTTAATCAATTGAGGGTCTTTTCTTCTGTTAATTTATTTAAAATTATTAGGTATTTTCTATTTTTATTAATATTAGCTACTATAACTCTTAAGATTAGATAATTATTTATATTAGTTTTTAACATATTTTTATTAAATAAAGAATACTCTCTATTAAATATTAATACTAATAGAGATATACGTAATAATAGAATTATTATTAATAATAATTTAAAATGCTCTTTATATAAAAACATCATTAAATATGAATAATATCATGAAAAATATAATATATAATGAGAAACTGAATATATATAAATGTGATTAGATGAGGATTAATGAAACAAAAAACATTTTTTATGATTATATTATATGTTTTATAAACTTCAATAAAAATACTCATAATATCAACAGGACTGTTCATAGAAATATTTATAAAAGTATTCATAATCGTATTTTTGAAAACATTCATAAAAATATTTTTAAAACAATTTTGAAAATAGTTATAATCTTTTTGTTGATATTTACACTATTTAATATTGTTGAAAGTGTTAATGGAGAGATTATGAGTGGAAACGAAGATGTAAATGAAACAAATATCACTAATAATACAATTGTTAATAATTCAGTTTCTCAAGATAATGTAGTTAAAAGCTCTAAAACTCTTTATAATTATATAGATACTTATAAGATCATCCCTAAAAATGTAATGGTAAATGATAAAAATCTCTCTTCAAAGAATTTTTTATATTTAATGTCTAAAACTGTTATTTATAAGTATAAGAATGATAATTCTGACATTAAAATTAAATATGGGATAAAAAGTAATAAAAAAATTAAAGGAGATACTATCAAATGGAAATATGAGACAAGTTCTTATTATAAAATAGCTAAGTACATTGTAAATTACGTTGATAATCATAATAAAGTTCCAAGCTATTATAAACTATTATCCAAGAAAAAGATTAAATATGAAACTCTTATTTTTATGTTTAGTAAAATTTTATCAAAAACTAAAAGAAATAATCTTCCTAAAACTGTCTATATTAATGTTGATAAGTTAGATGCTATTAATAACAATGGAAAAACTTTAAAGTTGTATAATAAGTATAGAAAGACTAGTTTATCTAAATATTTAATATCTACTTCATGGACTCCGAGTAAAAGTTCTTATATTAATAGTATTGCAAAAAAAATTACAAAAGGTATTAAATCTAAGTATAAAAAGGCAGAAGCTATTTTTAATTGGACTGTAAACAATATAAAATATTCTTATTATTATAATACTAAGTATGGTGGTAAAAAAACTATCAAATTGAAAAAAGGAAATTGTGTTGATATGTCTCATGCTTATGCATCACTTTCTAGATCAATTGGTTTGCCTACAAGATATATTCACAGTAGATGTGATTTTAGAAAAAGTGGATGGTTAGGACATATTTGGCTTCAGGTTCTTGTTGGGAAAAAATGGATACCTGTAGATGTTAGTGGTGAAAATAATCGTTTTGGTGGAGTTGTCAACTGGAATCAAAATACTTATCATCGTATAGCTATTTATAGTGAAACACCATGGTGAAATGTATAGGTAAATGTATAGGTAAATATATATTTATTTAATATTTTCTTTATTTTTATATTAAATTAGGATATTAATTTTATATATATTTTTATAATAATTAATTTTATAATATATTTTTTTATAATTTATTTTTTATAATTTATTTTTGCATTATTTTGCAATTTTATAATTTATTAATTAAATTCTTAATTAAAAATTTTTTAATTAAATAATAATTATCTCAAGCTATTGGATAGAATTAATAAGATTTAATTAATATTATTATAATATTATTATTAAATAAGAATGATAAATTATTAAATAAGAATGATAAAACTAATATTAATATCATTAATAAATTGATCAATTGATTTCCATGATAACTTACTCTCAATTTGAAAATATTGTTGTAAATAAACTAAAAAGAGATATTTCAACTAATAAAGATCAAAATAAAGCCATTAGCTCCAAAATTGATCAATCTCTTTTTATTGTTGCAGGGCCTGGTTCTGGAAAAACAACAGTTATGGTTTTAAAAATATTAAAATTTATTTTTGTGGATGATATAAACCCAAATGAGATAATAGCTACTACATTTACAAGAAAAGCCGCTAATGAGCTAAATTCTAGAATACTTGGTTGGGGAGATGAAATCAAAAAATATCTTTATAAAAGAATAACTGATGAGAAAAAGCTTAAAAGATTAGATATTATTGATTTTAATCAAATTATCACAGGTACAATTGATAGTATAGCAGAAGAGATACTTAGAATACATAGAGATCCTGGAACAAATTTGCCGGTTGTTATAGAAGACTTTGTAGCTAATTCTGCAATGATATCCTCAGGTTTATTTGAAAAGGATAGATATTTAAATAAAGATTTAAAAGAGTATTTAGGTAAATTAAATGGTGTTGAAGAGGTTAAAAATCCTTCTATCATGAGTAATATTTTACTTGATATTAAAAACAGGCTTTATTATGATCAAGTTGATTTTAAAGAGCTTCTTAATAATGAAACTTCTCCTGGAGCTAAAATAGCTCTAAATGCTATTTTAGATTATCTTTCTGAATTGAAAAGTAGAAACATTCTTGATTTTTCCATGTTAGAATCAAAATTTTTAAAAAGGCTTGTTTCTGGAAAGTTAGATAATTTTCTTAAAAGTATTCATGTGATTCTTGTAGATGAATATCAAGATACTAACTTGTTGCAAGAAAAAATATATTTTAAATTAGCTAAATCAGCTATATCTAATGGTGGAAACATTACTGTTGTTGGGGACGATGATCAATCTTTATATAGATTCAGAGGAGCAACAGTTGATTTATTCACAAATTTCATTGAAAGAGCTTATGAAAACTTAGGTATTGATGTTGAAGAGATTAATTTATCAGCTAATTATAGATCAACTGAGGATATTGTCAATTTATGTAATTATTTTGTTGAATTAGATGGTGATTTTCAACCTGCTCGTGTTAAAGAAAAACCTAAGATTGAATTTTCAAGGATTAATAACATTATTGATAAAAACAATATAAATAATACAAATAATATTGTAAATGGTAATAATATTGTAAATAATAATGTAAATGATAATCTAAATGGTAATAATAATGTAAATGATAATGTAAATGATAATCTAAATGGTAATAATAATGTAAATGATAATGTAAATGATAATCTAAATGGTAATAATAATGTAAATGATAATGTAAATAGTAATAATGATGAAAAAGATAAAAATAGTACTGAATTATATTTTAAAAATAAAAATTCTAATGAAAATCAATCTATGCCCGTTCTTGGATTATTCAGACAAAATCCTGAAATATTAGCTAAGGATTTATCTATTTTAATAAGAGATTTAGTTAATGGTAAAACTGTTAAAAAAAAAGTAAAAAAGATATTATCTTCAAATAATTACCTAACTAGCAGTTATGATAAAACTTCAAATAATCTATCAGAAGGAGATTTTATAAGTTTAAAACTATCTGAATTTGGTGGTTCTCCTTCAGATATAGCTATTTTAACTTACTCTCCAAAAGAAATTTCTTATGGAAATCAATTGTTTCCATATTATCTAAGAAAAAATTTGTTAAATTTTAAAAATCCTATTGAAGTTTTCAATCCTCGTGGTCAAGATCTCCAAACAATAGAAGAGGTAGCTATATTTTGTGGATTAATGCTTGAATGCATTGATCCTGATGCAAAATTTCAAAACTCTATTAAAAAGATTCCTGGCCTTGCTAAAAGAAATATGAATAAATGGAGAAGAATAGCTAATGAATACATCAAAACTAATCCAGAACCTGTTCAACCAATATCTCTTGAAGATTTTGTTAATTGTTGGAGAACAAGAACTCCTTATGCTCATAATCCTAATATTTGGCCTGAAAGTGCAAGTTTAATTGAACTTGCCTATAAAATTATCACATGGATTGAAGAGTTTCAGGATGATGTTGAGGGATTAGTATATTTAGAAGCTATAACAAAAACAATAACTCAAACTGGCTTTTTTAATGAGTATTCTGCTCAAATATTCTTTGATGATAAGCATATTGAAGAAGAAAAGTCTGTTGTTGAGGCTATTTGGAATATTTTTATACCACTTGCCTCTGGAGGAATTTCCATCGATGAAAAATTATTAGAAACATTACCTGATAATAGAGTTAATATAATGTCTATTCATCAATCTAAAGGTCTAGAGTTTCCATTAATTATAGTTGATGTAGGATCTAGATTTAAAAAAAATCAGATCAAAACATCATCTTTAAGATTTCCTAAAATGGGGGATAAATCTTCAAATTTAGAAGATAAGATCAGACCATTTAGTCCATTAGGGATTGGTGATAGAAATCCAAAAGATAGGGCTTTTGATGATTTAACAAGGTTGTATTTTGTAGCTTTTTCAAGAGCTAAAGATGTTTTATTATTGGTTGGATTAAATTCATCGATAGATGGATATATAGCAAATGAAAAACAGATAAATATTCCTAATGTTGCATTAGGATGGAAAAGAAATGAACAATTTGTTGGTTTTGATCAAATATATTTAATTTAATTAATGATACTTTGTTTATTACATTTGTGTTTATTATCTATTTATCATTATTTTAAAGGTATACTATCCTTTATAATTATAATAATTTATAATATTATTAAAAATTATTTAAAACAAACTTATAATCTTTATAATTATTAATATTAATCAATAATTTATAATCATTATATTTCTATAATAATACCATAAATATGAATATTCATAGCTATTAACACTAATAAATAATATTAATATTCATATTTAGTAATACTAATAAATAATATTAATACTTATATATAACAATATTAATAATTAGTATAATAAATATAAAAAATTATAATTCTATAAAAATATTAAAATTATTTCATAAGCTTTTTATAATTTTTTAATGTTAAAATATTATAATTTTATGATATAATTTTGTATAATAATTGATACTATGTGATTAAAATGGAATTATCGCCACGTTCTAAACCCTATATTATACCAGAATATAGTTTAACAGGAGATTTAATATCATTTTTAACTTGTAACCTTCAATATCGTTATCAAAATAGAGGAACCCTTCCTCCTTCCATGCCTATACAATTATGGTTTGGGGAATTTATTCATGGAGTTATGGAAGAATCATTTCTTGAATGGAATACAAAAAAAATTAGTTTTCCATGGGATTGGAAAAATCAAATAAGACCTATTGAAGAGATGATTGATAAAAGATTAAGAGCAAGAGGACTTTACCCTCCTTTAGATTTTTTTTGTAAATTTGAATCAAAAAAGAATAGTGTTTTAGGTACATGTCCTGATAAAAACCATCCACACAAATTACTTTATAGTGCAAGAGCCGAAAAAGCTATTAATGTTTGGGGTCCTGATTTATTCCCATTAATTGATTCAGCTGAAGTTTTAATTAAAGGTAAAAGACCAATGCCTAATTTTGATAAGGAGAATAGTAGATCTAATTATTATGGTATTAATGGTGTAATTGATGTTATAAGTTCTTTAAAAATTAATGAAATTAATAATAATAAAATTGTTAAATATCTAAAAAATAATAAAGAGATTTCAAAGAAATTAAAAGCTTTTGAAGATGATGAATATGAAGTTATTATTGATTATAAAGGAATGAAAAGGCCTCCTTTAAAATCAAATAATTGGTTTTATCATCAATGGCAAATATTAACTTATTCATGGCTTAGATCAAAACAAGAGGATTCAAAGCCTATTGTTGCAGGTATTATTTTTTACTTAAATGAACTTGTTCCTTCAACTGAAGATTTAATAGCTTTAAAACAAGATATTTTAAATGGATGTAATGATGTTAAAATTTCTGATATTGAAGAATCATTGATACTTGGCTGGAATGAAGATAAAGATAATTATATTAACCTATCAGATAAATTAAAAGAAAAAAGGTCTATAAGGATTATAAATATTGAAAATGATTCTATATCCAATGCTTTAATAGAATTTGATGATGTTGTAGCTAATATTGAAGATTCGATAATAAAAGAGATGAAAGGTATTCCAATTAAAAACGCTTGGAATGCTAAAGGTGATAAAAGAACCTGTGATGCTTGTGATTTTAAGAATTTTTGTAATAAACCTCTTTCAGAAAATATGAAAGTTCCTTAAGATTACTAAAAACCTATATTAAATTTATTATCATTGTATTCCTATTAGATTTATTATCCTTATGTTTCCATTAGATTATTATGTTATCATATTTCTATTAAATTTATTATCATTATAAATTAAATGATGTGAATTTATTAATCTTCATTTTATCAATTTTTAATGGTATTTTTATGTTTTATTTAATCTTTAATATTTTATTTAATTATTAATAAGTGAATAAATAGTAAGAGTTAATAATGAGAATATTTATAAATAATAGTATCAAATAAATAATGATAGTATTAATAATTATTTTAGGATTTAAGTAATAATAATCCAATTTAATATATTTAAAAGATTTTTGGAAGTTAAAAAATGGGTAAAATTAAAATTATATCTTGGAATATTAATGGAATTAGAACTCGTGCAAAAAATAAAGAAATTGATCCTGTATATGATGAAAATCCAGATATTATCCTATTTCAAGAAACTAAAGCTAAGTATGAACAATTAGATTCTAATTTAAAAGACGTTGAAGGATATAATACCTATTTTTCTCCAGGTGAAACCACACGAACTGGAGGTATAGCTACTTTTTCAAAGTTAAAACCAAAATTAATAAAAAGATTTTTTGATGTTCCAGATACTTCATTAAAAATGAGGATTTTAAACTTTGAATTTGATAAATTTACTTTAATCCATATTTATGCTCCTTATGGATTTAATAGTAAAGCAGATAAAGAGATTAAACTTTCATTTTATAATAAATTATTAGAGTTTGCTGAAAAATCTGCTGATGATAATGTTATTATAGCTGGAGATTTTAATATTGCTCATTCTGAAAAAGATGTTAGTGATCCTGAAAAAGCTTCAAAAAATAGTTCATTTTCTGATGAAGAAAGGGATATCATTAACAAAATTGAAAAACTTGGCTACTTTGACTCTTTTAGACATTTAAATCCAGATAAAATTGAATTTTCTTCATGGAAATCTCAAAAAGCTAAAGAATCAGGTGAAGGATCTCGTTTAGATTATTTCTTTATTTCTAAAAGCTTGAAAGATTCTTTAATTGAGTCAAAAATATTATCCAATATTAATGGTTCTAAACATGACCCTATTGAGTTAGTTATAGATATTTAATCTATAATTAAATATATAGAGTAGGTATTAAGTGATATTATTTTTAATTTAATAATTTTCTAATATATATAATTCTTTTTTAATTTTTTTTAAATATTTATGTAATACTTTAATTAAAATATATTATTAATAATATTTAATACTTATTTTAATCAAATTATTACTTATTTTTGTTAAAGTATTAGTTATATTAGTCATGTATTACTTATTTTAATTAAAATAATACTTATATTATTTAAAGTATTACTTATCTTAATTAAAAATAGATAAAAATATTATAAAAATAGTATAGATTATAAAAAATAGGGTATAGTATAAAAATTTCTTGTATTAAATTAAAAATGATATTAATTTTTAATTTTAAAAATAAAAATATAACTAGTGATTTATTAGTTTTTAAATAATAAAACTCTGTAAATCCTAGCTTTTAAAAAAAGATTTGTGAAATATTAAATAATAGCTAATCTTCCAGCAGTAGTAATTTCTAATATTTCTTTATCTATAAGACCCATATCTCTCAATTCACGTATATGATTATAAGTCATTCCCCTACTGATTTCAATTTTATCAGAAAGTTCTTTGACAGAATTAGAACCATTTATTAAACATTTTAATATTTCTTTTTTAGTTGAAGAGATTCCATATTTAAGTATTGGAAGATCCATTACTTCTTTTGTAGAATTGTCTACATAAACAATCCTATCAACAAATTGATGTTTTGAATATGCTCCAAAAAGTGTTCCTAAAGCTTGTGGTCTTTCTCCACCACTTATATTAACAACAATTTTGTTTCCAGACTTTTTTTCTTTTTCAATTGCATCAGCAACACCAGATGCAATTTTTACTGAATCATTAGAGTCAGTTTCTTGTGATTTAATATCTATAAATCGTCCAAATGCCTTTTCTAAAGTTTCTTTACTTTCTCTCATTACATCTGAACCATTATCTTCAGTCAGTAATAAAACTTTCTTTGGAGAAAATTTAGTTATACATATCATTACTGGTTCTACGTCGTAAATAGTTGATATTAGAGTTGTTTCCATTTAATAACCGCCTTTTAATTAAGTAACAACTGTTTATTCAGAAGTACTATTTTTTCTCTTTGTATTTAACCTAATTTATCATTTAACAAAACATAAAATTCCTTATTATTAAAAATAATATGTTTGTTTTGATTCTATATATTAATTATTCAACTTAAAATTTAATTATAAAATTGATTTAGTAATATTATATCTAAATAATTCATAAATACTATTTTTAAGTTCAATAAATTACATTAATTATATTCTTTTTTATTCTATATATACCTACTTATTAGTAATTAATTGTTATAATTGATTAAGTTTTATATTTTATATAAAATTTACTAGATAAGAATTGATTTAAATCTTTCTAAAATTGTATAAAATACTTTTTTACAATATTTCTAATTAAAAAACAGATTATTTCTTCCTATATTTATGATATATTATTTTATAGTAACTACTTTTAATTTGAAATATTAGCATTGTTATTTTATTTATTAAACTTAATAAAAACTTGTTTAAATCATATTAGACTAATTTTAAATCTTTTTTTATTTATTTCAATAGGGAAAATATCTTTTATTTAAGAAAATATTCCATATATTTATTTAATATATAGTAATATTTGGAATGAATATATTAATGAATTATCAAATAATTTAATACTGTTAAAAGTTTGTTCTAAATAAAACAAAATTATATTTTTATTAATTTTATATAACATAAGTAAACATATATTAAAAATTTTGATAATAACAATAGTTAATATGTTTAATATTATATATAAAAGTTTTTAATTTATATTATTTATTTACTATTAGTTCTTTTTATAATTTTTTTTAAATCAATTAGAATATTCTTATTTTAAAATATTTTTTAATAAATTATTTTATTATTCATAATAGCTCAAACATTTCATTATTTTTATATTTGTATTTTTATATTTATAATCTTTAATTATCGTTTTTATAACAGTGTTATTTTTTCTCTTATTATAACATTTCAATAGTTAAATAGAAAATATTATGTATATTAAAAATTAATATAATATTTAAATAAATTCTAATGGTGATATTATGAAAGATTATCCACAATCAGATGAATTAGAAAATAATCAGTATTTTTCTTCAAGAATAAAAAAGGATTTAGATTTAAATTCTCATCCTGTAGCTATAAAATTTATTTTACACAAGGAAGACATTCCTGAAGGTATTAATAAAATACAAGATAAAATTAGACATTGTGAAATGGTACAGAAAGCATCAAGAGGAGATTCATTTTATAGCACTTCTGAAGAGCAATTATGTAAAGGAGGATCTTCTGCAATTGGGCTTGAAGATATACCTGAAAAAATTGCAAGTGGAGAGTTTTACTATGGATTAAAAAGATTTAAATCATTAGGTTCTGCTAAAAGAACACTGGATTCAATTCCAAAGATTGATTTAAGAAGTTATGCAATTATCTATACTCCATTAGAAAAAGCAGAATTTACTCCAGATATTGTTGTTATTATAGCTAATCCAATGCAAGCTATGAAAGTTTCTCAAGCTATTGTATATTCATTAGGTGGAAGAGTAGAATCTGATTTTTCAGGTATTCAATCTATTTGTGCTGATGCAGTTGCAGGCCCATTTATGCGAAAAAGACCTAATATAACTTTAGGTTGTAGTGGTTCAAGACAATATGCTGATATAAAAGAAAATGAACTTATCATTGGTTTAAATGGTGAGAATTTAGGTTGTGTTGTTAATTCTTTAGACAACATATAAATTTTTATCTCTTTAAATAGTATATTATATTACTTTTTATACTATCTTATTATTTTAATTCTTATTATTTTAATTTTTTATTCTAATTTTTTATTTATAAATCCATTTATAATTTAATTTATTATTCTAGTTTATTATTCTAATTTATTATTCTAATTTATTATTTTATTTATAATTTTAATTGAATTTATTATAAACAGCTTCAGCTACTTTTTTATTTAATCCTTTTACACTTGTTATTTCTTCAACACTTGCTTTTTTTATTTTTTCTATATCTCCAAAATGTTTTAATAAGTTAATTTTTCTAGTTTTACCAATACCAACTATATTATCCAATTCTGAAGTTTCGATATTTTTTGATCTTAACTTTCTGTGATAAGTAACTGCGAATCTATGAGCTTCATCTCTTACTCTCTGTAAAAGATGTAAACCTTCATTATTTTTTGGAATTATAATTGGATAAGAACTTTGAGGTATAAAAACTTCTTCAAATTCTTTAGCAAGTCCTATTATAGGGATATGTTCTAAGTTATATTCTTTCAATACTTCTGTAGCTATTCCTAATTGTCCTTTTCCACCATCAATAAGTATAAGGTCTGGATATTCTTCATCAAACCTATTATCTTTATTTTTATTATCATTTTTTTCTGATAATTTTTTAAATCTTCTAGATAATAATTCTCTCATCATTTCATAATCATTTGGTCCTGGAGTTTCAAGTTTAAATCTTTTATATTGTTTTTTATTTGGTTTTGAATCTAAAAATGATACTTTAGAACCAACAGCTAATTTTCCTGAAATATTAGATACATCATAGCCTTCTATAATACGAGGAAGTTTTGGAAGCTTTAAATATTTTTTAATCTCAATCATTGCATTTTTCATTTTTTTCTTTTGTTTTTTAATTATTTCAGCATTCTTAGATGCCATTCTTATTAATCTTAATTTAGTTCCTTCATCAGGAACAGTAATTTCAACATTATCTCCTCTTAAATCAGCTAACCATTCTTTAATTAATTTTAATTCATCATTATTAGATATTTTCTCTTCCAATATTATTTCTTTAGGTATATGCCGATTAATGCTGTAATACTGTTCTATAAATGCTGAAATGACTTCACTTGGTTTATTGTTTTTAGCTCCACTCATTAAAAAGTCGTCTTTTCCATTTATTTTACCGTTCCTTATTGAAAAGACTACTACAATTGCAGAATTACCATCAAAGGACATAGCTATTATATCTTGATCCAATTCATCAGTAAAATCAACAAATTGTTTTTCCATAACTTCTGCAATAGATGCTATTTGATCTCGAATTACGGCTGCTTTTTCGAAATTATATTCTTTTGAAGATTCTTCCATCTCTTTTTGAAGATTTTCAATTATCTCAGTATATTTTCCTTGAAAAAAAAGATCGATTTTATTAATCAGTTTTTTATACTCATTTTTACTTATGTTCCCACTACAAGGACCATAACATAAATCAATTTGACAATTTAAACAAGGCCCATCCATTTTTCGGCATGTTCTAATTTTAAAAAGAGATTTTAAAAATTTCACGGTTTGACGAACTGAGCCAACATCTGTAAATGGTCCAAAATAAGTTCCAGTTTTCCCAATGTTTCTTGTGATTATCAAGCGAGGAAAATCTTCCTTAGTTATTTTAACATAAGGATACCTTTTATCGTCCTTAAGTCGGATATTATATTTAGGTCTATGTTTTTTAATCAGATTAGCTTCTAATATAAGTGCTTCTTTTTCACTATCGGTTATTATATATTCTAAACTATTAAAATGACTCATTAATATTTTAGTTTTTGGCGTATCATATTTATCTTTAAAATAAGACTTAACTCTATTTCTAAGTGATTTTGATTTACCTATATATATAATATTATCACCAGAATCCTTCATAATGTATATCCCAGGTTTTTTTGGAAGTTTTTCTGGTGATTTTACTTTAGTTGACATAATTCATCATTTTTTAAAATTTATTTTTGGTTTAGCTTATGAAAATTTTTTATAGGTATTTGATAGATATTTTTATTATATAATTCATTGAAATATTTATATATTATTAAAAATATAAAAAAGTGATTATATTTTCTAAGCTAATAAATTTGTTTGTTTTTAATATTTTTTCATATATAGAAATATTTATATATTGTTAGTAATATAATTAACTATATTATTATATACGAACTAATGATATAATGTATTTTCCTTATTTTATTATTAAATGGTTAATTTTATTATTATATAGTTAATATTATTATATATTTAAAATACTACTTTTATTTTATATATTAACGATTTCTAAACATACTTATAAAATAATTTTTTAAAATAATTTTTAAAATAACTTATAAAATAACTTTTAAAAATTGTTAAGATAATTTTTTAATTATAATTTTATTTAAGTAACTTAATATATATATTATATAATATTAAAATGAATTTTCTAATGAAAAATTTACTTATAAAATTAATAATATTATAGATTATAATCAAATGATATTATATTAACTTATGATTATATGAAAATTATAGAAGGATAAACAATTTTTAAAAAGAGATATTATGAAAAAATTTAAAATATCATCAGATTATAAGCCATTAGGAGATCAACCAAAAGCTATTAATTCAATTTCTAGTGGAATTAAAAAGGGTCTTCATGAGCAAACTTTGCTTGGAGTAACTGGATCTGGAAAAACATTTACTATGGCAAATGTTATTCAAGAGGTTCAAAAACCAACTCTTGTTATATCTCATAACAAAACATTAGCTGCACAGCTTTATGAAGAGTTTAAAGAATTTTTCCCAGATAATGCAGTTGAATATTTTGTAAGTTATTATGATTATTATCAACCAGAAGCATATGTCCCAAGAACAGATACATTTATTGATAAAGAAGCTTCAATAAATGATGAAATAGATAGAATGCGTCATTCTGCCACACAATCATTACTTTCTAGAGATGATGTTATTGTAGTTTCAAGTGTTTCATGTATATATGGTATAGGATCTCCAGAAGATTATGGGGAATTTGCACTTTCAATTTCAAGAGGAGATATATATGATAGGGGAGAAATCCTTAGTCGTTTAATTCATATGCAATATGAAAGAAATGATATTGAATTTGACACTGGTCAATTTAGAGTCAGAGGAGATGTGATTGAAGTCAATCCTGTTCATGGAACACCTCCAATTCGTATTGAACTATTTGGTGATGAAATTGATTCTATTTCTATTGTAGATAAGGTTACTGGTAAAAGAATTGAGAACCTTGAAAGATATACTCTTTTCCCAGCAAAGCATTTTGTTGTTGCTGATGAAAAAATGGAAAAAGCTCTTAAAGATATTACAGAAGAGCTTGATTCTAGGTTAAATGAGCTTAAAATTCAAAATAAATTAGTTGAAGCTCAGCGTCTTGAGCAGAGAACACGTTTTGATCTTGAAATGTTAAGTGAAATGGGTTATTGTCCAGGAGTTGAAAATTACTCTCTACATCTCTCTGGAAGAGAATGGGGTGAAATGCCATATACTTTGTTAAAATATTTTCCAGATGACTTTTTAACAATAATTGATGAGTCTCATGTCACTGTTCCTCAAATTAGAGGTATGTATAATGGGGATAGAGCTAGAAAAGAAACACTTGTTGAACATGGTTTTAGACTTCCTTCAGCTATGGAAAACCGCCCATTCAGATTTGATGAGTTTGAAAAGTCTGTTAATAAAGTTCTTTATGTTTCAGCTACTCCAGGTAATTATGAGATGAATAGAAGCTTAAATATTGTTGAACAGATTATTCGTCCAACTGGTCTTGTTGATCCTGAAGTTATAATTAGACCAGCTAAGAATCAAGTTGAAGACTTACTTGGTGAAGTTAGAAAAAGAATTGAAAAAAATCAAAGAATTTTAATTACAACACTTACTAAAAGAATGGCTGAAGATTTAACTGATTATTATGCTAAAATTGGTATTAAAGTTAGATATTTACATTCAGAAATTGATACTTTAGAAAGAATTGAGATTATTGATGATTTAAGAAGAGGAGAATTTGATTGTCTTGTTGGTGTAAATTTACTTAGAGAAGGTTTAGATTTACCTGAAGTTTCTCTTGTTGGTATTCTTGATGCTGATAAAGAAGGATTCCTTAGATCTGAAACATCTCTTATTCAAACTATTGGAAGAGCTGCAAGAAATGTAGACGGCCAAGTATTTATGTATGCTGATGAAATTACAGATTCAATTAAAAATTCAGTTGATATTACAAACAAAAGACGAAAACTTCAACTGGCTTATAATGAAAAACATAATATTAAACCTAAATCTACTTATAGGTCACTTAAAGCTAAAAAAGAGGAAATTAAGAAGTATGATAAAACAGCTACTGATATTAAGAAAATGCCAAATGACGAGCTTAGAATGCTTATAAATGATTTAGAAGAAGATATGAAAACTGCTGCTTCTGAATTAGATTTCGAACGAGCAGCTAAATTAAGAGATCAATTGATACTAATAAAAGGAATAAAGAAATAATTTATGAATAAGCTTTTAATAGGTTTTATAATTTATTAATAGCTTTTTAATCATATAAAAATTATTTAATTATTTTTAATTAAATTTTTTATTTAAAATATTACTGTTCATATGCTACCTCAATATTAATAGATTATAAAAACAAATAAAATTAATGTAAATTAATATAAATTAACATAAATTAATTAGATTGAAATAAATAAACATAAAGTATTATAAAAATCAGAGAGTCTATATTTTATATATTATAAACTATTAATAGAAAACTTTATATTGTTTGTAACATATAATATTAATTCCACTTATGTATATTATTTATATAATCTATATACATTTAAGTGAATATAGTTTATTTTTTTTAAAAGACTTTTTAATTAAATTATCAATGTAATAGTCAATATAAGGTATTATACTTGATATTAGATTGGATTAAAAATATATTTTCACTAATATCTACTATTATGATTTTTAAAATTTAATAAAGTTCATGATTTTATAGATAAAATATTTAAAATTATTTAGTATTTAATATTTAGAATTAATTAATATTGAGGAATATTATTGAATTATATAATATTAGAATATTATAGATCATATATTTAGAAATATCACTGAATTATTTATTATTATATTTAAGATTATTAAGATTCAATAGGAGAATGTTAATAGGAATTAAGGAGAACTATTATGAATAAAGATCCAAATAAACGAGAGATTATTTTAAAAGGTGCAAGAGAGCACAATCTTCAAAATTTAGATATAACTATTCCTCGTGATAAATTTGTAGTTATCACTGGTTTAAGTGGTTCTGGAAAGTCATCTCTTGCTTTTGATACTATTTATGCTGAAGGACAGCGTAGATATGTTGAATCATTGTCTGCATATGCAAGACAATTTTTAGGGCAAATGAAAAAGCCTGAAATTGATTATATTGAAGGTTTATCTCCTGCTATATCAATAGACCAAAAAACTACAAAGATGAATCCTCGTTCTACAGTTGGGACAATCACTGAGATATATGATTATTTACGTCTTTTATATGCAAGAATAGGGACTCCGCACTGTTATAAATGTGGAAAAGAAATTTCTCCACAAACTGTAGGACAAATTGTCGAAAATATTACTGAAGAGGGATATGACAGCCCAAAAGTTAAAATTCAAGTTCTAGGACCTATTATTAAAGGTAGAAAAGGAGAACATAAAAAAGTTTTTGAAAACCTTAGAAATAAAGGATTTGTAAGAGTCAGAGTCGATGGAAATATAAAAAATCTTGAAGATGATATTAAATTAAACAAAAATACCAAGCATACAATTGAAGTAGTAGTTGATAGACTTGTAATTAGGGAAGATATTGAATTTCAAAGGAGATTAGCTGATTCTATAGAAACTGCTATTGAATTTGGTGAAGGTATTGTAAATATACTTTTTGATAAAGAAGTAAATTCTGAAAATAAGGAATATGAAAAAGTATATTCTGAACACTTTGCGTGTGTTGATTGTGGAATAAACTTTGAGGAGATAACTCCAAGAATGTTCTCTTTTAATAGTCCTCAAGGAGCATGTCCAGAATGTAAGGGTATTGGAAGTAAAATGGAAATGGATCCTGATTTAATAGTTTCAAATCCAAAACTTTCTTTAAATGAAGGAGCTGTTGTTCCATGGAGTAGATCAAAAGGTAATAAGGATAATTATTATCATCAAATGCTATCTGCAGTAGCTGAACATTTAGGATTTTCAATGGATACTCCTTTTAAAGATTTGAAAAAAGAAGAACAAAATGCCATTCTTTATGGAACCAATGAAAAGATTGGTTTCAATTTTAAACGTAGAAACAAGTCATATAGGGTGAATAGGAAATTTGAGGGTGTAATTAATAGAATGGAAAGACATTATTTAGAAACTAAATCTAATTATTCTCGTTCTTATATTTCTAAATTTATGAGTGATCATAATTGTCATGTTTGTGATGGAAAAAGGCTTCGTCCTGAAGCTTTATCAGTAACAGTTGCTGATAAGTCAATTCATGATGTTGTATCAATGCCTATTAAAGATTGTTATGATTTTTTCAATAGTATTGAACTTACAGAAAGAGAATTATTTATTGCTAAAGAAGTTTTAAAAGAGATTAAAGAACGATTAAAATTTTTAGTTGATGTTGGGCTTGATTATATAACTATGGAAAGATCTTCTGGAACTTTATCTGGTGGTGAAGCTCAAAGAATTAGATTAGCAACCCAAATTGGATCTGGTTTAGTTGGAGTATTGTATATTTTAGATGAACCAAGTATTGGCCTTCATCAAAGAGATAATGTTAAGCTAATTGAAACATTAAAAAGGCTTAAAAGTATTGGTAATACTTTAGTTGTAGTCGAGCACGATGAAGAAACAATTCTCTCTGCAGATCATGTTGTAGATATAGGTCCTGGTGCTGGAGAACATGGTGGTAAAATCGTTGCTCAAGGTACTCCAAGTGAGATAATGGATTCTCCAGATTCTATCACTGGTAAATATTTATCTAGAAAAGAGATAATTCCAATTAATAGTACTAGAAGAATAGGAAATGGTAAATTTATTTCAATAAAAGGTGCTAAAGAAAATAATCTTAAAAATTTAGATGTTGATATTCCTTTAGGATTATTTACTTGTGTTACTGGTGTTTCTGGTTCTGGTAAAAGTTCTATGATAAATCAAGTTCTTTATAAAGGGTTAAATGGTATTGTTAATCGGAAACAGACTTTCGCTGGAAAATATGATAGTATTGATGGTGCTGAGAACATTGATAAAATAATTATCATTGATCAAACACCTATTGGAAGAACTCCTAGATCTAATCCTGCAACTTATACTGGACTTTTTACTTATATAAGAGAACTATTTGCAGAAACTCCTGAGGCTAAAGCTAGAGGATATAAACCTGGAAGGTTTAGTTTTAATGTTAAAGGTGGTCGTTGTGAAGCTTGTTCTGGTGATGGAATTATTCAAATTGAAATGCATTTTTTAGCAGATGTATATGTTCCTTGTGAAGTTTGTAAAGGAAAGAGATATAATGATGAAACTCTTGATATACGATATAAAGGTAAGAATATCTATGAAGTCCTTGAAATGACAGTAGAAGAAGCTCTTGAATTCTTTGAAAACATTCCTAAAATAAAAAAGAAACTTCAAACTTTATATGATGTTGGTTTGGGATATATAAAAATTGGACAAGCAGCTACAACTTTATCTGGTGGTGAAGCTCAAAGAATTAAACTTGCAAAAGAACTATCTAAACAAAGTACTGGAAAAACGTTGTATATTCTTGATGAACCAACTACTGGTCTTCATTTTGCAGATATTAAAAAATTACTTGATGTTCTTGGAAGATTAACTGATTCTGGCAATTCAGTTGTTGTTATTGAGCATAACCTTGATGTAATTAAAACTGCTGACCATATTATTGATTTAGGTCCAGAAGGAGGGGATGGTGGCGGTGAAATTGTAGCAACTGGAACTCCTGAAGAAATAGCTAAATCGGGGACTTATACTGGAGATTTCTTAAAAGAAATTTTAAAAGATAATATAACTCCTTTAGCTAAAGAATTAGTTAAAGAAAATTGTGGAAAATAGCATATATTCAATATTTTTCATATTTAACATTTTTTATTTTCATATTTTTATATATTTATTTTTTATATATTTATTTTTCATATTTTTTATATATTATATTCCATATTTTTATATTCTATATTTTCTTATTCTTTTCTTTTTTTTCTTATTTTTTCGTATAGTTCTTGAATCAGTATTAAGATTGAAATAAATAATTATAAATACTAAAAATATATATAAATTCTTATTAGAATAATAAAATAGATTTTAATTAGAATGTTATAATATTTTTCATTAATATGATTATTATCAAGATATTTAATATATATTAACTATATATTAATTTTTGGTTTATATTAAATTATTAAATAATTTAGTAAGGAATGTATAAAAATTATATTAATTTTTAATTATTATTTTTAATTTTATTTATAATTAAGGATGTTATTATGGTATCAAGCAAAATTTTAGAACCTTTACTTATATTTCTCCGTGGATTATTCATGGGATCAGCTGATATTATTCCTGGGGTTTCTGGTGGAACTATAGCATTAATTACAGGAATATATGAAAGACTTGTTCATGCAATTGGAAAATTGAGGTTTTCTTTTATAAAACCTCTTTTAAAATTAGATTTTTCAGAGTTCATACGACTCTTCAAAGAAGAAGTTGATTATAAGTTATTTATACCTCTTTTACTTGGTATAGCTATTGCTATGTTAACATTGTCAAAGGTAATTGGATTTTTATTAGATTATTATCCTGCATTTACATTTGCATTCTTTTTAGGCTTAATTCTTGCTTCTTCTTATGTTTTGTACACACAAGTGGTACATTTTTCACCTAAAATAATCATTATTTCTGTAATAGGATTCCTGCTATCATTTATATTTGTTGGATTAAATCCAATAGCAGCTAATCATTCTTTACCTATATTATTTTTTTCAGGTATGATAGCTATATGTGCTATGATACTTCCAGGTATTTCAGGAGCTTTCATCCTTTTACTTTTAGATCAATATCACTATATGTTAAACGCTTTAAATACATTTAATATTGTTGAGATTATTACATTTTGTGCTGGTGCATTGATAGGAATCTTAGGGTTTTCAAAGATATTAGATTATTTATTACAGCACCATGAAGAGATAACTCTCGCACTTTTAATTGGAGTTATGGTTGGAACACTTAGAATTCCATTTAATCAAATAACAGCTAATATTGGAGGTTCTCTTTTTGAACTATTAATCTGTGCTGTTTTAATAATTTTAGGATTTGTTTTAATTGTTTTACTTGAAATTAAGTTTAAATATATTGAATAATCTTTAAACCCTGATTAAATAGTTTAAATTTATTTTAATGAATTATATTTATTTTTTAATTATTTTTATTACTTTTACAACATCGTTTATCGATTTAAAACAAATTTAGACAAATTTAAACTTTAAAAGATTTATTTAATAATTTTTATCTATGTTTTATTATAAAATTATTATTTAGTTTATTTTTTTATTATTTATTTTATTATAAAGATTTATATATAAATTAATACTTTTTAGATAAAACTTAATACTTTTTTTTTTTAAATAAAAAATTTTAGTTTTATTTATTACTATTTTTAATATTTTTAATACTTTTTTTCAATAACAGTATTTTATTGATTTTTTAATTATTACTAATAATATAAATAGTATTATTTAATAAGTATTACTTTTTGGTTTAATTTTATTAAAAATTTTGAAAAAAAATATTAAAAATTAAGAACATTAAGTTAGTTATTACTATTAAGGTAAATTTTATTATTTGATATTATTTTTTTATTATTACTATATATTATATTTTTATTACATAACATGCTTCTTATTTTTATTACTTTTCTATTATTTTTTATTATCTTATAAAAAATTATTAAAAATTATTACAGATAATTATAATTTAATTTTTAACTTTTCCCATAAGTTTTTGTTAATTTTAGGAGTATTAGAGATTAATTGATAGATATTTAAGAAATTAATAGAGGAATTTTTATTTAAAGGAATTAAATTACCATTAGAATAATCAAAAATCATTATATCTTGTGTTATTTTAATTTTACCATTTTTT
This sequence comes from Methanobrevibacter arboriphilus, assembly GCF_019669925.1. NCBI lineage: Archaea > Methanobacteriati > Methanobacteriota > Methanobacteria > Methanobacteriales > Methanobacteriaceae > Methanobrevibacter > Methanobrevibacter arboriphilus. The sequence continues at coordinate 226,750 of NZ_AP019779.1, read as the reverse complement.
TTGATTTTAATATCATTGAATAGGTTTAATAATAGATTATATTGGTTCAATATATCATGTTTTTCTTGACTTTCAAGTAACCGATAATTAACATTTTCATCTAGTTTACTAATATTAGAACTAACAGTATCTATACAATATTTTATTGCAGTTTTATTGTATGGATAAAAGAAATTTTCATTAGGTATTCTCTTAAATATAGCTATTTTTTGATTACTTGCTTCCACGGTGTTTTGGATTTCATAATCAATTTTAACATCAAGATCTTCTTGTATTTTTTTTGTTTTTCCTAACAGCTTATTTATATCCATAAATATTCCCTCTTTAGACCATATAATATTTTTATTTATTATACAGCTATTATATTTATAAAAATATTAATAAAATATATTTTAATTAGAATTATATATGTTTTTTATTATATATTTTATTTTCTTTTTTATTACATTTTATTGTATAAAATTAAATAATTATAAAAATTAAAATGTTATAAAAGTTGAAAATTTATAAAGCTTGTAAATTTATAAAAATTAGAAATTATAACTTTATAAAAATTTTTCTTATTATTAATATTTTTTATTATTAATATTTCTTATTATTAATATTTAAAAAATTATTAAATCTTATTTTTTTTCTTTTGTTTTGTTTCATAGAATTTTAAAATTCATAAAATATTCAGTTCGTTAAACTGTAGTTTAACGAAATAAAAAGATAATGTTTTTGTAATAGTTCAAAATACCTATAAATTTATATGTCAATGTATATGTAAACATCTAAATTCATTATGTTTTACAATTTTATAAAAATTTTTAAAATTTAGATTTTTTACACTTGAAATGCATCAATAATACTTTTAATGAATATATTATTATAATGAACATTTTTTAATGAAATAGAAAACAAAAATAGAATATTTTAATAAGTATTACTTTTATAATTTTTATTAATATAAAACTCAATTTTTTATTTAAATATTTTTTATTATGTTTTACTACATCCTATTTATATTTATATACATATTATTTATATTTATATTTTTTATATAAATATTATTATATATTTTATTTAATTTATGATAGAATTTATTTATTTTATTATGTGTTATATTATTTTAATATATATTTTATTTATTTTATTATAAATTATATTTATGATTTTATACAATTTACTAATTTTTTAATTTTTCTTAGTTATATAGTAATAAAAATTCTTATTAGTACATATTTTTAATTATATAATTAAGTTATACATTTTAGATAATACATTTTAACCTATACATTTCAGATTATATTATATTTTCTTATTTTTTTATTTTTAGGTTATATTTTTTATTATTTCAAATTATATAATTTAAATTACTGATTAAAATATTGAATTATATAAAATTTTCATGCTTTAAAAAATCTATAAAATTCTATTGTTAAGTTAATGATAATAATATATTAATTAATAGCTTCACATAATTATTAGCCTAAAAAACATCAAAAAATATTAATAGGATAATATACTATTTATATTATAGATAGTATTCACTTAACATACTTCTCTAATGGGGGTTTAATATGAAAAATAAGGATAAAATAGCACAAGCGGCTTTTTTATTATCATTAAAATATGGTTTTGACAATGTATCAATAAAACAAATACAAGAAGAAGCAGATGTAACCACTGGAGCAATTTATTATCATTTTAAGGATAAAAATGACATTTTAGATTATATTCTTAAAAAATATGTGTTTAATGAGGTTGAAAACTTTAAAAATGATTTATATTCGGAGGAAAGATCATTTTATGAAAAATTAGAGTTTATATTTTATTATTTTACAAAATATAGCATTAAAAATAATCAAAATGCAATTGAAATACTTTATGAAAATGATATTGATATTGAAGAGTATTATTTAATGCAATTAGGTATTTATCATCAACATCCTGAATTTAGAAAATTATATGATGATAGTAGCAAAGATATAATTAATTTATTTAATGAATTGATTAAAGAAGCTATAGAAAATAAAGAAATTAAAAAAGATACTGATATAGAAGAGTTATCTATCTATATTTTCACTATATTTCGGGGAATTATAAGAGTTTGGAGTATACTTATTGAATGTTCATTAGATAAGCTTATTGAAACTAACATCAATATGATTAAAAAAACATTAGAATAAAATTTCTTTTAAGAATGAACTTTCTTTTTATTTATTTTTAATTATAGATTCAATTTCTCCATTATTGTTATTTATTATTTGTTTAGAAAACATATAATCTATAACTCCACTTATTTTATTAGATGTCTTTTTAGAAGTTGATTTAAATCCAAAATTCCTAGAAACTCTTTTTATTAATTCTTTTTGATTAATAGGACTTATGAAATCTAATACAATCTTTATATTTTCTTCAATTTCATCCTTTGATATCAGATCAATATTTGGATTTACTCTTTTTCTAACTATCGTTTTTGTCCAGTCACTTGGGAATAAGAAATCATCTATAATCAAAATTGCATTTTCTTTTTCAGCTAATGATATTGATTTATCAATATGTTTTTTAAATTTAGGGCCTGCCCTTTTAAGATTACAACTCTCTTTTATTCTAGTAGTAAATTCACTTATATGGATAGGTCCTTCAACAATAACAACACTATTAACAATATCTAACAATTTTTTATTTGTTGAATTATAGAATTCTTCAGCTTTATTGACAGGTATGTCTTTAGCTGTCTTGTATTTAGCTATTAAATCATTAATATCTTCTTTTTTAATAGTTTTTGTTGTATCTTTTTCCTTAAGCTGATTAATTTTTTGGGCTCTTTCTTTTTCAATTTTTATATAATCTTCATTTAAATCTTGAATAATGTTTTCTAAATTATCTTTTGAGTTTGAATAATTTGAATAATTTTCAGAGTTTACATTATCATCATTAGACTTTAATCTTTCGTTTAAATTTAAGCCGTTTATATCATATTTAGTATGATTTTCATAATTATCCTCATTAGCATTACTTTTATAATCCTCTTGATTATAATTATGATTAACATCATAATCATCCACTGGAAGAGTCCTATCTATTACAAAAACTTTTTTTGGAGCTGTAGGATTTTCAATTTCTTTTAATGATTTATTTATATATTTAACTTCATTTTTTATTTCATTTATTGATTGAGAAACAGATCTCATCCTATCTCTAATATTCTGGGATTCAAAGTTTTTTTCTTTGTTTCTATTATAATTGAAGCTATTCCTTCTAAGAGGATTATCCATGTTAGATGCTCCTTCATAAGTCATTATTCCATCAAAATCAAGGTCTTGAAATTCTTCATCTTTAGACTCAGACTCTCGATTAGTATCACTAGGAGGGGTAGTTGAAGTGCTTTCTTCAATATCTTTATTATTATAATAAGTTTCATTATGAATATTTTTATCATCTTTTTCAGATTCAGTGTTATTTTTAATACTATTTTCTTCGAAATCATCTTCAAAACTATTTTTAATACTATTATTAAAATTATTTTCAGTATAGTTCTTAATATCGTTATCTTCAATATTTTTAATATTTTTTTCATTATCGTTTTCAGTATTATAATTAATAGAATCCTTAGGATTAATATTATTTTTAAGGTCTGTATTTTCACTAATGATAATATTCTCAGACGTAAGCTGTTCTGTACTATTATATTCATTCTTATTTTTTGATTCATCAGAATATTCAGATATTTGACTTAAAGCTTTTTTTATCTCTTTTTCAAGTTCATCTTCAATATAATTATTGTCATTGTTTTTTTTATCATTGTGTTCTTTATTAATATCTTTTATATTAATATTTTTTTTATTATTATATTCAATATTAGTATTTTCTCTATTAGTATTTTCTTCATCAGTATTCTCTTTATTAGTCTTTTTTCCATTGTTATATTTTATATTAGTTTCTTGTTTATTATTATAATCAATAATGCCTATGTCATCATCTGTTTTATTCATTAAATGTGATCTAAATTTAATTTTTGGTTTTATTAATTTTTCCTCCTCTTCAATTTTTTCTAAGGAATTAGTATTTATTTTATCATAATCAAGCTCTTTAGAATTAGCTTTATCCAGATTAATTTTTTTATTTATTATATTCTCATTAATAGATTCATTTTTGTTATTATTAATATTATTTCTATCTGTATCTATTATATTATCATTTATATTATTATTATTATTATTATTATTATCTGTTTCATTAGTACTTATTTTATCATTTTCTATTTTATTATCACTTATTTCATTAGTATCTGTTTCATTACCAATTATTTCATTAGTATTTATTTTATTTTTATTTATCTTATTTTTATTATTATTAATATTCTTGTTATTATTTGTTTTATTACTCTCATTATCTAAATTATCGATATCAAAATCTTTATTTTTATTAGAATCAAAATTAGATTCATAATCAGTGTTTTCTATAATAATGCCTCTATCTTCATCATTTAAATTAGAAGTTTTATTTATATCAATTTTATCTGTTTCACTGTTGTCAATAGAATGGATAATATTTTCATTATCGATAGAATTTTCAATATCTTCTTCATCATTATCATAATTTAAAATATTTTCATGAGAAATCTCTTCAATATCATCATCCTCAATTGGATTTACAATTGTTAGATTGTCTTCTTCAGAAGGAATTTTTTTAATTTCCATTGATTCTAATTCATTAATAATAGATTTAGCTTTAATTTTTTCAATTGCTGATATTAATTTTTCACGAGCTAAATCTCTATTTCTATACCAGTCAGTTGACCAGAGATGATATAAATTCCATCCTAATCCTGTTAATACTTGTTCTCTAAGACGATCACGGTCTCTTGCAACTTTTGATGATGAGTAAATTTTACCATCACATTCAATTCCAACAATATATTTTCCAGGATTATGTTCATCAATAATAGCTAAATCAACCCTAAAACCAGCACATCCAATTTTTTTATCAACTTTATACCCATTTTTCGTTAAAAATGTATAAACTGCCTCTTCAAAAGGTTCATCACTTTTAGATGTAGTAATAATATTTCCATGAGATATATTTTCAGCATATTCTAGAAATTCTTTTAAAGCTTTTACACCGAAAGGAGGATTAACAGTTAAATGCATATCATGAGCTTTAAAATTAGAGAAAACTACACATTTCTCTCTAGCACGAGTTATAAGGACATTGAGTCTTCTTTCTCCACCATCTTGATTTAATGGTCCAAAATTAAGAGACATTTTTCTGTTCTGATCAAAGCCATAACCTACACTAATTAAAATAACATCTCTTTCATCTCCTTGAATTGTTTCAAGATTTTTAACAAAGAAACGTTCTTTCATTTTATCTGAGAATAATGGTTCTAATTCTGGATGTAATTTTCTTTCAATTTCTAGTTCTTCTAATATAGCATTCATCTGTGCTACAGAAAATGTTCCAATACCTAAACTTTTCCTATCACCATATTTATTAAAATGTTTAAAAATTTCTTTAACAACCGCTCTTGCTTCAAGAGGATTTGCAGAAGATTTACCTCTTTCATAAACAGTACTAGAGTCATGTTTAAACTTTAGTCCTAATTCTTTAGTATTATGGGATGGTGATGGATATACTAATAATTCATCATCATAAAATTCCTTGTTTGAAACTGCAATTAAAGACTCATGACGACTTCGATAATGCCATTTTAGCATTTTAACAGGAAAAGAAAGTTTACATAGGTGGAGTATACTTTCCATATCAAGAGCAGTAGCTACTTCTTCAATATCATCTATTCCAGTCATTTGGTCAAAAAAAGATGTAGGAGGTAATTGTTGAGTATCACCCATAACAACCGCTGTTTTAGCTCTCATAAAAGCACCAAGAGCATCTTCAGGCTTTACCTGGCTTGCCTCATCAAAGATAACCACATCAAATTGTAATTTAGGATTTGTAGGATCTAAATATTGAGCAATTGATAATGGGCTCATCATAAAACATGGTTTTATTTGTTTTATAATTCCTCCAGATTTTTCAAGAAGAGTTCTTACAGGAAGATGACCTCTTTTTCTTGTAAATTCACCAGCTAATGTTTTAGCTTCAGGATTTTCTGCAGCTCCAAAAACTTTTGGAACTTTTTTATTTAGCTTTTGGAATATTCTTCGCCTATTAATCTCAATTATTTTAGAATCTAATTCTTTAAACTCAGAAATTTTATTTTGATGTAGTTCACCTATGAAAGTAGCTAATGATTGATTTTCTGCAAATACAATGTTTAATAAACTATCTGCAAAATTTCCAAGAACAAGAGGTTTTACATCATCTTTTTTAATGTTTCTTTTTTCAACAGTATTTACAAATAGTTTAGCTGGTGTAGATAAACAAGAATTTTTTGTATTTAGATATTGTGACCATAGATGTAAACTTGAAATTTGCCCTCTCCATGAATTTAATTGTTTTTCCCATTTAATAAATGGTACATCTTTTGTTTCTTTTTTAAATATTAATTTACTTCTTGGATTTAATTTATTCTCTAAATCAGAAAGATTTTTAATAAATTTATCTCCTAAATCAAGATAATTTTTTATTTCACTTTTTGAATCAACATCAAACATAGAATTTGAAAGTAAATTTATAGTATTTTCATTATAAATTCCTTCTTTTAATAAATGAATGAATTTTCTCATGAAAATTGTAGCATCTTTTAAATCAACTATAGAAGCATCTAAATGCCATAACTCTCCAAAATATTCGATTCCAATATCAACCATATCATTTATTTCTTTTTTAAATTTTATATGTTCTTTAAGCGTTTTTAGATCATTTAGGGCTGTTTTATCATTAGGAACTTCTCTTTTATATAGATATTTTAGTTCTTCCTTATGATTCTTTCCTCCGAAAAGTTTAAATCTTTTATTTGTTTCTTTTTCAAGATTTATTATTGTTTTATCTAAATTTTCACTAAATACATTATCATTAAACTTCTTCATAACTTTTGAAGTCATTTGATAATTTTCTAATTTTTCTATTAATTCGTTTGCTTTGTTTGGATTGTCTATCCAACATTTATTTGTAAGTATCTTACTATCAATTAAATTAATACTTTTATTATCTAATAATTTTATTGATTCTAAAGATCTTTCATATTCTCTTAGTGTTTTAGCTGTTTTAATTCCAAAATTTTCATATAAATTTTCAGATTCAAAAGAAAAATTAGTTAATGAATCTAGAGTATCATTAATAAGCATTTCAATTTCTCTTAAATCAGAAGGAAGTAAACTTTTTGGACTACACTTACTCCAAGGATTATTTTTAGATATAGTACCATGAAGTTCAGCTAGATTTTCAAGATCTATAATCATATCATCTAAATCTTTAAGAGTATAATTTTCTGGGGATTTGAACCTTACTAATGGTAAAATTGTACTTATTTTTGATTCATTTACATCTGATCCTTTACCTTTTTTAGAGAAATGATCTTCAGCATACTCTTTCATTCCATATAAATCAAATGGAGACATTTGAACATTGTATACTGGTTGATGAATGATTTCTGCATATTCATCTAATTGATGACGTAATTTTTCTAATTTCCTAAGTGTTTGGTTTATGTTAATATCATCAATAGCTCTAACATTCAATGCCTTTTGAAGTTCTTTTAATAGCTTTTTTCTCTTAGTTTTATGGCTATGTAACTCAAGAACAAATTTACCAAGACCAACATTATCAAGTCGATTTTTAACAACTTCTAATGCAGCCATTTTTTCACTTACAAATAGGACACTTTTTCCTGATGCTAAAAGCTCAGCTATAACATTAACAATAGTTTGTGATTTACCAGTTCCAGGTGGTCCTTCAACAACAAGATTTCTCCCAGATTTAACATCTTCTATTACAGCTATTTGAGATGAATCAGCATCAAGCACTTGATACATATCTTTATAAAGTAATTCTTTATCAACATCTTCTTCATTAAATGATTGATCATGATTATTTTTTTTTGGATTAAATATAGACTCGATAAGCTCATGTTTTGTCAGATCTACATTTTCTTCCCAGCTTTCAGGGTTTAAATCATTGTACATTACAAATTTTGTAAAAGAAAAAAATCCTAGAGATATATGCTTTGTAACTTTCCAATTTTTCATTTTAGTTACAGCATTTTTAATATCTCTTAAATAGTGTTCAACACCTTCAATATAAGAAGTTATTTTAAATTCTGGAAGTTCAATTCCTTCTTCAGCTAATTTAGCTTGCAGTGAAATGTTTGATTGTATATCTTCTTCATTCCAATATATAGAAAATGATTTACCTACTTTTTTTCTTTCAATTGATACAGGTATTAATATTAATGGAGCTGCATGTACCTCATTAGGCTTTATAGTATCTCTCCATTCTAAAAAACCAATAGCTAAATACAATATATTGTATCCTTGTTCTTGAAACATTGTATTAGCTTGCTGATTAATATAAAAAAGTCTTTTTTGAAGTTCCTTGGGAGTGAGATCAGCTTTTAAAGATTTATCTCCTTCAGAAAAAATACTTAAATCAATAGGTGGATGTTCCCAAAGTGCAGAAAATCTTGATTTTTTTGTGTTATTTTCACCATCTTTTGAACTTGATTTTCTTTCCTTTTTGTTTGGAACAAACTGCATTTTCTTTTTTTGTAAAATAAGTGTCTGATAAACAGACATAGGGGATTGATTAACTACTTCAATGGTTTTAGACCTAGGTTTATAGTTTAACAATTGATTTCTTAAAGTTAAATCAAGTAAATTATTCCTAAGGTTTTCAAACTCCTTTTTTATATTATTAGAAGGTTTTTTTCCCATTTATATCACTAATATTAAAAATTAGGTTTTTAGCAGTTAATTATAAATACAATATATATTTATTCTTATAATTGTTAATAAAGTTTTCCAATATCTCTAAATTTAGCTCTAAAATTAGTTTAATTTATAAAATGGATTAAATTATTGATTATGATTGAAATATTAAATATAAAATATTAAATAATATAAATTAATGAATAATTAGATTTAATTAATATTTATCAATTAATGCTTATTAATTAATAGTTATTTAGTTAATAAATTATATTTAATTAATAGATTTTGCTGTTTTATAGCATTTTGAAAAATGTTCAAATTTGAATATTATAAAAGGAAATATTTAAATTATATTAGAACTAATATAATGAATGTATAATATTGTTCATTTAATTCAATGAAATATATTTTTAATAATACTATACTTTAATAATATTATACTATAATATTTATTAATATATTCAATATTAATATATTTTAATAGTTATATTTTAAAATAGTATATTTTAATAGTAATGTTATTATAATACTATATTTTTTATTTAATTATCTTTTTATTAATAAATTATGTTATTATGTAATTTACTTTAATTAAATAAGGGCGTAACTTAAATATTATTAATTATAGTATTTAATATAGTGTTTATATAAATTTAGTATAAATTATATACTCAATAGAATAATTTTAATTATTATAAATTATCATATATTTAAATATTTAAAATTAGCATATATTTGCTTAAGATATTATTAGGGTTCTTTTTTTTATGGAGGAGAAGGTGATATGATGAATAATAATGTAAAAACTGCTATGGTTGGAACTCCTTGTCAAATATTAGCTGCTACTAAAATTAATGAATATTCAGATGAAACTGGAGGATCATCTATTGATGTCAAAATAGGATTATTTTGTATGGAAAACTTTTCATATACTTATTTAAAAGAATTTTTAATAGATAAAAAAATTGATATCAACAATGTTAAAGGTTTTAGGATTGAAGAAAATAAGTTTAAAGTAATTTTAAACAACAATGATATATTTATGGTTCCTTTATCTGAAACTGATTCTTTTAAAAGAAAAAATTGTGACATTTGTCTTGATTATACTTCTGATATATCCGATATTTCCATAGGGTCTCTTGGATCTCCTAAAGGGTGGTCTACTGTAATTATTAGGACTGAAAAAGGAAAAAAAATCCTTGAAAATGCAGAAAAAGAGAATTATTTTGAAACTAAAGAAATATCAGAAAAAGGAAAACAATTACTTGAAAGAATTGCTAATCAAAAAATACAGAAAAATCTTGAAAATATTAATTTGAGAGAAGAAGTTTCAAGACCCGTTATTTATAGAAGAAAGATTAGTGATGATGAAATTGATGAAATATCTTCAGAATGTCAATTTGAGAATTTAGAGTCTGATGTTATATCTGAAGGTGCATGTGTACTCTGTGGTGCTTGCGAATATGTTTGTCCAATAGATATAGTTAAAATTGATGATCGAAAACCTCAAAAATTTGGTGAATGTAAAGAAGATTGTCATGCTTGTTATTATGCTTGTCCTAGAACCTTCCTTAGTGAAAATATTTTAGGGTATGATTTCGAGGAAAAACCATTAGGAGATTATTTGGATATTGTTTCTGTAAGATCTAGTAAGATTAAAGGTCAAGATGGAGGAGCTGTAACTTCAATATTAATGTATCTACTTGAAAAAGGCTTAGTTGACAATGTATCTATTGTAGGTGAAGATGAAAATATTTCATGGAAACCAGTTTCAAGATTAACTAGTGATGTTGAAGAAGTTAAAAAAGCAGCCGGAACTAAGTATAGTACCGTTCCTATAGGATTTAAAGCTTTAGAAAAATAAGAATAATAAAAGTTTAAAAATAATTGTTTTTCTTTTATTTATTATTTTTTAAAATAAATTCAATTTATAATATTATATATGGTGTTGAATTTAAATAAGATATATCACTTATTATATTCTTGAAATTATAACCTCATAGGTCGTAAAAAGGAATACTACTAAAATATCCATTTTTAGAGTAATAATTAATATTATTAAAAAATGAATTCTGCTTTTAATTATTATATTTATTTAAATTTTTGTGCTTTATTTTACTATTTATAATAAAGTATAACAAAAATTAATATATTAATTTAATGAAAATCTAATAAAAATTTAATAAAATAATATAAAAAATTTAATAAAAAAGTTCATATAATGAATTTAAAGTATAAAATCATTATAAACTATCAATTGCTTTAACAAGCAAATTGATCGTATTTTCAACATCTTCCATACTTGCAATGCTTACAGTTGTATGTATATATCTTGTTGGGACTGAAACTACTCCTGTTGGGATTCCATCTCTAGTTAAATGAATAGCAGATGCATCAGTAGTTCCACCTTCACTTACCTCAAGTTGATATTTAATATCAGCTTCTTTGGATGAAGATATTAACAAGTTTTTAATTTTTTCAGGAGTTATAATACCTCTTCCACTTGCATCAGCTAATATTATTGCAGGACCCTCCCCAATCTTTGCTGGAGAATTATCTTCTTTAATTCCTGGATGATCTCCTGCTATAGTAACATCTAAAGCAAAAGCCATATCAGGGTCTATTTTAAATGATGATGTTTTAGCACCTTTTAGACCAACTTCCTCTTGAACAGTTCCAACACCGAATACTGTTGCTTTAGTATTAACTCTTTTGATTGTTTCAATCATTATATAGCAACCAATACGATTATCAAGAGCTTTGCCCATGATTAAATTATTGGGAAATTCTTCAAATTCAGATTTAAAACTTATAGGATCTCCAACACTCACTAATTCTTCAGCTTCTTCTTTTGAAAATGCACCAATATCTATAAACATTGAATCATATTCAATAATTTTTTTCCTCTCAGCAGCTTTCATTACATGAGGTGGCTTTGATCCAATAACACCAGTGATATCTCCATTTTTACCATGAATTGTTACAGTCTGATTTAATAACATCTGATCATTAATTCCCCCAATTTTTGTAAAACGAAGAAATCCTTTTTTATCAATATGGCGAACCATTAACCCTATTTCATCCATATGTGAAGCTAACATTACTTTTAGTCCTTTCTTTTCACCTTTTTTAATAGCTATAACATTACCCATTAAGTCTTCTTCAAGTTCATCGACATGATTTTCAAGCTCTTCTTTAATAATTTCAACGATTTTTCCTTCAAAACCAGAAATTCCTGGTGTTGTTGATAATTTTTCCATTAAATTCATTTTTTCACCTTAAAAATAATAAATATTAATAATAAATCTTAATAATTCTCAAATAAATTAAATTTGATTATATAAACTTATATTAATTATTACATAAATAATTTATTAAAAAAATAAATAAAATATATAAATTAAAATAAAAATTAAAATATAAATTAAAATATAAATTAAAATATAAATTAATATCAAAAGTTTTAATACTTTGTGTAAAAATAATGTTTAAAATATTTATATACAATAAGTTTATAAACTTTGTAATATTATCTAAATTATATATGATACCTAAAAGTCATCCTAGATATGAATCACTTATTCAAAGAGAAAAAATAAAAGATGCTTATAAAGAAGGATATCTAGCTGATTCTGGAATGATTGCTCATGGTAGAGGTGAAGCATTTGATTATCTTATTGGAGAAAAAACAAGTCTATCATCTGAAAAAGCAATTAAAACAAGTGTAGCAACCCTTCTTTTAGCAAAAAATCCAGTTATATCAGTAAATGGTAACAGCACTGCATTAGCTGCAAAAGAAATAGTGGATTTAGCTAATGAAACAAATTCTAAAATTGAGATTAATTTATTTTATAGAACTGAAAAGCGTGTTCATATAATTTCAAATATATACCGAAATTTAGGGTATGAAAATATATTAGGTGATGATAGTGAAAACCTAAAATATATTGATAATATTGATTCTCCTAGAGCTACGGCTTCTGAAGAAGGAATTTACTCTGCAGATGTTGTTTTAGTTTCTCTGGAAGATGGTGATAGAGCTGAAGTTCTTGTTGATAATGGTAAAAAAGTTATAGCTATTGATTTAAATCCCTTATCAAGAACTGCTAAAGCAGTTGATATTACTATTGTTGATAATATTGTAAGAGTTATTCCTTTAATGATTAAATATGCAAAACAATTAAAATCTAAAGATAAAAATTATTTAAAAAAGATAGTAAATGAGTTTTCTAATACAGAAAACTTAAAAAAATCTTTAAATCTTATTGAAGTAGCTAAATTTGAAGGATAATAGCTAAAATTAATAATAAAACTAAAAAATAAATAGTAATTAAAAAAGATAATATTAAATAAAAAGATAATATTAAATATTTAATAATAAATAATTTAATATAAACATATGTATAAATATAATAATTCTAAAATAATATTTTAAGTGGATTCTATGAAAGTTGTGGGTATTTCAGGATTACCAGGTTCTGGGAAAAGTTTAATCTCTAAAATTGCAAAAGAAAAGAATATTATTGTAATTAATATGGGAGATTTAGTTAGAAAAGAAGCTAAAAAGAGAAATGCTGATGTTGGAGAAACTTCAATAAAGTTAAGAGAAGAATTTGGAGAATATGTTTTAGCTAAACTAACTATTGAGAAAATTAAAAAAGAGTCAGAAACTGTCAATTCAAAAAATATCTTTATTATAGAAGGTATTCGAAGCCAACATGAAGTCAGTATGTTTAGAAAAAGTTTTAAGGATTTCTTCCTTTTATCAGTATTTTCTTCACCAAAAACAAGATTTAATAGACTTAAAAGTAGGAATCGTAATGATGATTCTGTTGAATATGAAGGTTTCTTAAAAAGAGATCAGAGAGAGCTAGATTTTGGTATAGGTAATGTTGTAGCTACATCTGATTGTATTATTATAAATGAAGCTGATTTAGAAACTTATAAAAATCAAATTAATAGATTTTTCAATGAAATTTTAAATTAGTTTTTAAATTAGTCTTTGAACTAGTCTTAAATTAGCCTTTAAACTAATATTATACTAATCTAAAATTAATCTTAAATTAATTGCATTTTTTAAATTTTGTTTATATTAATTTTTTAAAAATTATATTTTTAAATTAATATTCTTTAAATTTAATTTTTAATTTAATTTTTAATTTAGTACTTAATATAGTTCTTAATTCAATTTATAATTTAACTCATAACTTAAATATTAATTTAAGTCTTAATTATATTGTTTAACCCTAAACTTTTTGCATAATCGATTACTCTTTCAACATCTTTAGATTTTAATGTTTTTGATAGATCTTGATATTGATTGGCTTTATAAAAAGGTTTATATTTATCTACTATATCTAATACCACATCAACACCTAAATTTTCAACGATCCAATCTATTAATGGTATTGAACAGCATTCTATATGGTTAGGTAAAACTAAGTGTCTAATAATTATATTTCCAGAACTTAAAGCTATTTTATGATTATTCCCAACAGTTTCCATATAATCAGAAACACCAGAAAGTCTTGAAGCACATTTATTGTTACCAAATTTAAAATCAGTAAGATAAAGATCAACAAACCCGTTTAATAAGCTCATTGTTTCTGTAGATAGATACATATTACTATTATAAATAATAGGGATATTTTCTTTAGTTAATTTTATAGTTTCTAAAATAAAATTAAGATTAGGTGTTGGTTCTCCTCCAACAAAGTTTACATTACTTGAACCTGCTAATCTATTATTATTTATTTTAAAAGCTAAATCTTTTTTATTTATGGATATTCCATTTTTTGGATTTATACTAATTTCATAATTTTGACAAAAAGCACATCTTAATGTACAACCTGAAAAGAATATTTTATGACTAGGGATTAAAGGACTCTCTTCATTTAATCCTGCTATACATAATGATGACTTTTTACAATTATTATTATTATTTTCAAGAATATTTGAATTATTATTATCCTTATTATTAAGATCTTTTTTAGAATCAACATTACAACTATTGTTAAAATTATCATTAAAATTATTATTGTAATTATTGTTAAAACTATTATTAGAATTATTATTATAATCAGTAATTGAATCAGAATTAGAAATAATATTAAAATCAGTATTAGGATTAGTATTACAAATAATATTGGAATCAATAGTAGAATTACTATTAGAATTATTATTAGTATTAAAATTATTATTAATATTAGAATTATTAATATTAGAATTGTTATTAATATTAGAGTTAATATTATAATTAATATTATAATCGGTTTTAAACATTATTGGTAATGTTTCATTTTGATTGAACAATTCAGAAGCTATTATTGGATTTCTCACACCACAAAAACCTGTTTCATTGTTTCTATCAACTTTACATTTTCTTGGACAGAAAATACATTCTTTAAATATTTTATTTGCAATCTTAATTTTTAAATCAAGATAAGAAAAATCAGGTATACTATCATTTAGACATTTATATTTTCCATTGTCTAAATCACTTTGTATTTTTTGATGTTCTTTCCAAAGAAGATTTATTTCATTATAATTTTTTGATGGTATTAACTTTGCTCTATTTGATAACGATAGTTTCTTATTTAAATTTACCATAAAATAATCATTAAGAAGTTTTTCAATCAATTTCACACCTTTATGCTAATAATTAAAATATTATAATTAAAATTTTATCATCAAAATCTTATTATTAAAATATATTATCATAATATATTATTAAAAGATATTATTAAAATTTTATTTTATTAGATATTGTTTTATTGTTAAACTATTATACGTTCTGGGTGTGTATAAACATTAAACTTGTCTCCTCTTATAAATCCTACCATAGTTATGTTAGCTTCATCAGCTACAGTATATCCTGATAATGTTGGAGCTGCATTTGAAGCAATTATTGGAATTCCTACACGAGCTATCTTTATCAATACATCAGCTGGCATCCTACCACTATAAATAATATAAGAGTTTTTAAAATCAAGTTTTTTCAAAGCAGCAGCACCAATAACCTTATCAACAGCTACATGCCTACTAATGTCTTCTTTACTGATAAATTCATTTTTTTCTTTATTTATAAAACTAGCTATATGCGTACCACCAGTATTTTTCCAAGTTATTGCTTTTTCTCTAATTTTTTCAGTATTTTCTAATAAATCATTAGGATCAATTACATAATCAGATTCAACTTTATCTATAAAATCTATTTTGCTTCTCCAACCTCCAAAACAATCAGAACCAACAATCAATTCTTTCTTTATATCAAAATCTTCTAAATCAATAGTAGCACTTATATTATTCCCTTCTATATCTATAGTTTCAACATTTTCAATACTACTTATTAATCCTTCTCCTAACATATATCCAACACTAAATTCTTTTAAAGAATCAGGACTGATTGAAAAACTTCTAGTCAAAGAGTTATTTATAGCTAAAGTTATTGTTTCATCAGAAACAATCTCATCTTCTTTTTCTATGAAATTATCATTTTTATAAACGAATGTATTGATTTTACTTGTCATTGACATTTTTCAATCTCCTAGACTATATCTCATTGTATCTTATAATATATCATTATATCTAACAAATATCTCATAGTATATATGTAATAATAATTATATTATAATATCTATTTATTAAATACAGTATATTTAAATATAGTATATAATTAGACCTAATAATAATTAGTTATAATATTTAAATAATTTAATATAAATAAATAATATAAATAATTTTTAAAATAAAATTTTTTTAAATAAAGTTTAAATTGCTAAAAAGTTAGCTTCTTAGATTATTCAATGTGTAAATAATTTTTTTCCATTATCATTTCTTTTTTGATTTCTTCTATTTTTTTTATAGTTCTCTCTTCTGCTATTTCAAGAACTTCTTTAAAAGAGATATCTTTATTAAATCCGACTTTAACTCTTAAATAGTAAAATCCTCCTACAGAATTCTTTTCTAACTGTTTTAAAACATCTTTTGTATAATTTAAAAGCCCAATGAATTTATGTTTATCTTTATAAGTTTTATTATCAATTTTAACCTCATAAACAGCAATCATTTCCATATTAATCACCACTTTGCTCTTTCACATATAATATAATTTAACTACAGAATTTAATATTAAGAATATATTATGATTTTAATTATTAACTAGATATTAATGAAAATACTGATAATGTAAATTAATATTATTATTACAATTATTATTAATAATATTAATAATAGTAATAATAACACTAACATCAATAGTAGTAATAGCAATAATACTAAGATTAATAATACTAAGTATAATATTAACATTAATAATATTAATTATAATACTAAAATTAATAATGGTAATAATAAATTAACATTAATGATAGTTATAATAAAAATAATAAGAATGGTAATAATAAAATAATTCAAATTATTTTTGAAACTATAATATCATTCACTAAAGTTAAATATTATATAAAAAACATAATATCTATAACGATTGTTATATTAAGTTTTAATATATTGATAATATTATTTAAACATTACTATATACAATAAATATTTACAATAAATATTCTTATTTATAAAAAGTTTTAAATTATAAATATATTATGTTGTTATGAATTTAAGACCAATAACTCCAAATAACTATTAAAAGAAAAATCATTCTAATGATTGATTTAAATTCTCCTAAAATCATAATTCCAAGTAAAATAATGCTTAAATATCCAATAGCACCCAAATTGCATAAACAGTACCTAATGGTATTTTTTTTAAAGTTTTAGTTAAAAAATACAGACTCACAATCATTAGAATAATATTAATGCCTGCATAAAGGGGCTTTGTATACATTTCTGAGAGTTTAAGTGTGTAAGCCCAACCAATTTCAATCAAACCAAACAAAACAATAAAGATCCATGGATTCAATTATCTTTGATATTTCTTTGTAGATTTAAACAAATTTAAAGTTGATAAATTAAATTTAAAACATTCGATCTAAAACTATTTCACTATTAATTAGATTCTAATTCAACTAAGATAGGATTCAATTTATTAGCTATTAAATTATAAAATATTGTTGATATACTCATAATTATAAATATTCCTATAAATCCCCCTATAATCACCCAAATAAAATTAATATAAGAAACAGGGAAAAATAAAAAAGAAATTATTAGATTAATTATTGTATAAGGAATAATCAAGGAAATAGCTAAGTTCAAACCTACGCTTGATGGTTTAAAATAATTGATTTTATTTAGACCGTTATTATTATTTTCTAATTTTATTTCAACTCCACCAGTTTTTTTAGATACTAAATCATATATAAATTCTCCTAAAACAGTTAAAATAAAAGTTAAAACAATGAATATTAAAATTATAATAGGATTTGTAATAATATCTATAGTTTGACCTATCAATGAAATCATTGGGGTGAAACTTATAAATGAGTATAAATCTATTAAAATAACCTCTAAAACTAATTTTAATCCAGGATAAAACAAAATAACAAATATAATATTTATCAAGGTTATAATGATTGAAATAGGTAAAATTGAGATTCTTTTAATATTTCCATTTGATATTTCAAATGAAGCATTAAATATCTTCTTTGAAAAAATATTATAAATAAAAGTTCCAATGAAATAATAAACAATTCCCCCAACTAAAGATATAAAAGCTATTGTAAATGGAATAAGTAATGATAATGTATCAAAATTTCCATTAATAGCAAAATAAATAAATAGCAATAATCCTACTATTATTCCCCAAATAAAGAATATTAAAGATCCAACAATCGTAATCGAACTTAAATCAATGTATTTTAAATTAAGATAAGACATAATATTTACTCCAAATTATTTGATTTATAATTTTATTAAAAATATTAAAATATACTAAAAATTAAAAAAGATAGTAAAAATTAAATTTAATTGTTATGCATTTTCACATCTGAACTATTTTCAGCTAAAGAATTATTCATACTTATATTAGAAGCATTATTTTCAGAATTATTATTTTCTTTCATTGGCATTGGACAATTACATTTACTATTTTCTTCCATACTACACATATCACAACAATAATTATCTCCTATAGCATGATCATGACAATTCAACATCTTACATTGAGAACATACATCTTTTTCATCTCCTTGAAAAATAAAAAGAGATGATACAAAAGCAATGCCTACAATGATGATGATAACTATTACTATTACTAAATATTTTTTTTTCATTATATACCCCTATTTATAAGTATTTTCTCGTTATTATACTCCATTCATGATTATTTTCCCGTTATCATGCTCTATTCATAATTATTCCCAATCATAACTTTGTCTTAAATAATTAGAATTTTAAATAATTAAAATAACAAATTTTCTATTCTGTAAAACTCCTTTTCTATTAAAGTAATAGAATAGTTAACTAAAACAGCTAAAATTGTCATAACAGCAACTCCTGCCCACATATCTGGAACATAACCAGTTTCTTGTGAATGCATGATGAAATAACCTAAACCATTTCCTGTTGTCATTCCCATCATCTCCACACCCATAGCTATTAAAAAAGCAAATATTACACCTAATCTTAATCCTGTGAAAATATAAGGAAGTGCAGAAGGTAGCTGTATTTTCCAAAAAATATCAGATTTACTAAAATTTAGTGATTTTCCTATTTTAATAAACTCTGAAGGTACATTTTTTGCACCAGTAACTGTGTTATTCAATAAAGGCCACTGAACTGCCCAATATATTACTAGTACAATAGCAAGTTCATTTATTAATGTAAATAAAATTATTAAATGAAAGAGAGTTAGTGGATTAATCTGTTCTAACAATCTCAACAATGGATTTAATGAATTTTCAATCTTTTTAAAAAATCCTCCAAGCAAAAATCCCAATGGAATAGCTACAATCAAAGCTAAACTAACTCCTATTAAAACTCTTATTAGAGTATAAGCTGTTTCAAATGGGATTATCCCATTTAAACTCAATTCAATTATTTTTATAATTATAGTCGATGGAGAAGAAATGAAATTAGGATTAAATACCCCTATAATTGATAAAAACTCCCATATAATAAAAAATATAATAACTGCAGAAAATTTATGAATGATTTTATGAATAACCGATATAAATTTGTTAAAAATTATTTTATTAAGATTATTAATTAAGATTATTAAATTCATTTTTTCACTTATAAATTAATTATATTAAAAATAAAAGATAAAAATAAGAAAATCTTATAATTAAAATAAATAAACCATATAATTAGTCTTTAGAATTTAATTATCTATAATTTAATTATCTGGTAAATTTGTTTTCCATGTGTCTTTGAATTGGTATTTTACTTTAATTTGACAATTATAACACATCATAGTTATTTATTTTATATAAAATCTACACAAAGCCTATATATCCTCCCTATTAATAATATTCTAAATATTATTATTGATTTGGTAAGCTAGTATCCCAAGTATCATTAAATTCAGAAGTATATAAATCCTCAGGCACAAATTCTCCATGTTCTATTAATCCATCAGCTTCCATTGCATCAATCCAATCTTGTATATATCCTTTAACTTCTTCATCAATAGCTCCAGATGGACTATACCAATGAACATTAGCTGTATATGGTAAATCAATATTTTTAGCAGTTATTTCACCTGCTTCTTCCCTATTATCATTAGACCATCTATCAGCATCTTTAAATGCTTTGATGAAATTTCGAACAGTGTCAGGATGCTCTTTTATAAAATCTTCATTAACAATTGCAAATGATAATCCTGCTGCGGGACCAAATGCTTCAGTACTAGTAGTTAAAATTCTTAGTTTTTTGCTGGAATCATTAGTTTCATTACTATCTTTTTCTGCTTTTGCAAAAAATGGTGGATGTAATGTTGCAATATCAATATCACCTTGTAATAATGCTTGTTCTTGTTGATTATCTGGAAGAGTAACATATTCAACAGTATCGTTAGGTGTAATATTATTTTTTCTTAACCATGCATTTGTTTCTAAATCAGCACAAACACCAGTCGCAAGTACTCCAACTTTAACTTTCCTTCCATTATCTTTTACAAATTTTTCAAAATCTTCTGGACTTTTTAAAGAACTATTTTCTTTAACAAGCCAGTGCATATGTTCTTCATCTAAAGATCCATTAATAGGTTCTGCTCCAGTTACTACTACAGCTTTGACTGGAACACCACTTTTAATGAGATTTATTAATGCATTTGGGTGTCCATCATATACATTTAATTCTCCTGATGAAAGTGCTGCAGGTTGTTGAGCATAAGGAATATCACCTTTATCAACTACATTTACATTATGTTTATCAAAAAATCCCTTTTCATATCCTACAAACCAAGGAGTTCCTGAACAATCTTTTGTTACAGCCCCATTAATAGAATTAGCATTTGCCGATGATGGTAAAAATACTAATCCTGCTATTATTGCTACTATCGCTATAATTACAATAACTATAGCTATTAATTTTTTATTTACCATTTTTATTCTCCTTTTTTATTCTCATTATTCTTATTTTCTTTATTTTTATACTTTTTATGTTAAATTATATTCTTATATCAAATCTTATATTCTTATATCAAGTTTTTATAAAATTTCACAGTTATTTTCTATTTAATATTAATTTTAATGATTGATATTTGTTTAAATATGATTTTTCAAATTATTATTTAATTAAATTAGTTTTTATTTGATTTCAATAAGTAATATGTTAAAATTATAAATGAAGCTTATAAAACTTAAATATTAGATTGAACATATTAAATATTGTATATTCAAATTTAGTAGAATTGTTGAATATACATCATAATGAATAGATAGGGATCTTCCCTATCTATTTACTATCAAATCGGTTATTTTTTTCTATTCTTTCTTTTTAGCAAGTCATTATAGCACCTCCTACTAATGATAATTTTATGAACTTAAATTTTTATGATAAACTATATACTCAAATATACAGAATATACACTATTAAATTTCAACATCTTGTTTCCATGTTGAAACTTTCTTTTCTAAATAAAGTAAGCCATAATTTACAATATAACCAAGTAAAGCAACAGTTACGATTCCTGCCCACATTTTAGGTATTTGCATTACCATTTGAGCTTGCATAATCATATGACCTAAACCAGCAGTTGATCCTAACATCTCAGCACCAATTAGCATGAAAAATGCGAAAACAGCACCCATACGGATACCAGTGAAAACTGTTGGTAGTGAAGCTGGAATCAGTACTTTAGTAAAAATTTCTACTTTACCTAATCCAGCAGATTTAGCCATTTTCACTAGAACAGGATCAACATTAGATATACCAGTAATAGTATTCAGTAATATTGGCCATTGAGTAACCCAATAAATAATTGTTATTTTAGAAAGTTCCCCTATTCCTAAAAATACGATGAAAATAGGAAACAAAGTAAATGGGTTTGCCTGAGATAAAAGTTGAAGGAGTGGATTTACTGCTTTTTCAAAATTTTTAAAAAATCCACCTAATAAAAATCCAAGAGGTAATGCAACTATAAGTGCAAGAAGAAAACCTGAAAATACTCTCCATAGACTTACTAAGGTATTATACTGTAAAGTTCCATCTAAACATAATCTATACATTTCACTGAGGATTGTGGTTGGAGTTGGAATAAATATTTGATTTACAAGCCCTAAAGTTGGAAGAATCTGCCAAGCTATTAAAAATACTATAATTGCAATATATTTATGTAAGGTTGATTTAAATAGAGATGTTGGTGAAAAATTTACAGAACTCATCTAAATTCCTCCACCTTTTTCAATTGAAGTCTCAAATTCAAGATTATTCTCTTTAATCTCTTGAGATTTAATAACTTCTTCTTTTAAAAGCTCCCAAATTTTGTGTCTTAATCTAGCAAAATCACTACTACTCTTAAAATCTGTTTTAAACCTATGTTGTCTTGATATTGGAATATTTACAATTTCTTTAATAGTTCCTGGTCGAGCTGTCATAATTGCAACTTTATCAGCTAAAAATATAGCTTCATCTATACTATGAGTAATAAATATAACTGTTTTTTTATTGTTTTCTGTTATTTTAAGTAAATCTTCCTGTAAGATAGATCTTGTTTGAGCATCAACAGCTGCAAAAGGTTCATCCATAAGTAAAATTTCTGGATCAATAGCTAACGCACGAGCAATAGCTACTCTCTGCTTCATACCACCACTTAATTCATTAGGATACCTATCTTCAAATCCAGATAACCCTACAAGTGAGAGATATTTTTTACTAATTTTTTCAGATTCTCTTTTATCTAAATGAGATTCTAATGGAAAGGTTACATTGTGTAAAGCATTTCTCCATGGTAGAAGGGCATATTGTTGAAAAACAATTCCCCTATCTAATCCAGGACCCTCAATTATTTTATCATTAATTTTTATTTCACCTTTTGATGGAGTAGAAAGACCACCAATAATGTCCAATAATGTTGATTTTCCACAACCACTTGGACCTAAAATAACCAAAAATTCTCCATTATATATATCTAAATTAACATTATCTATTGCAAGAAATTCTTCTTTAGATTTTTTTCCTTTTCTTTCAAATGTCTTTTTAATATTTCTTATAATGATTTTAGGAGTATCATTATTATCTTTATTCAAATAACTTATCTTTTGATTTCCTTTCGTTTCATTATCATTCTTTATTTCGCCTATTTTAACACCTCCGATATTGTTTATAAAAATAATTTAATTTAATCTTTAAAATTTTAATTTTAACCTCAATAATTTTAAGCTTAATAATTTCAACTTCAATAATTTTAACTTCAATAATTTTAACTTCAATAATTTTTATTTTAATAATTTTATTTTTAATATTAATATTAAAATTTATATAACATTGTTATGTTATCAATTTTTATATTTTCATATAAAAAAAAATAAAATATGAAAAATAAAAATTAGAAAATTAATCAATTAACAATTATTATAATATTCTACAAAGGACCTGCTTTATCATAAAACAAATCTTGAATTAAATTAAGACCACCATCATATCCAACATAATTATCTCCTAAAACCAGCCTATTATATGAAGGAAAAGAAACCGTAACATGAGTAGTTTCTAATTCACCTTTAATAACAGATTCAAGAGAACTTGCATAAAGATTTAAAAATGGTCTATCCTTTAAAAGTTGACTTATTTTAAAAGAATCTATTTCAAATATAATATCTGGAGTAAATTGAATCTCTTCACTACTTGTTATTGCATTAATAATTCCTTCCCTATATTCTTCAGGAGGATTATCAGTAATAATAACAATATCTGGAAGTTGACCAACTTCATCAGTTAAATATCTTGTAATACTTAGAGCAGTATTTGAATCAGCTACAACTCCAAAATAAACATTAGGAACATCAAACTGAAGAATATCTCCAGCATATTCAATTGTACGATAAGCTCTACGTTCTCCTTCTTTTATTAAGTCCTCAAGCTTCTTTTTATTGATAGGAAGAATTTCAGCTAGCTTTCTTAAAAATTTTGTAGTTTGAATAGGGCCTGTAGGTATTCCAGGAAAACTTATATAAGGTGTATCAAATTCTTTTTCAAGTTTACGAGCAGCTCTATGACCAATCCATGGAGATAAGACAATATTATATGCTGCAGAAGGTATCTTTTGGATTTTTTCAACTGTATCAAATTCTCCAAATATAACGTTAGCTTCTATATCAAGTTTCTCAAGTAATTCTTTAATAGCTCTAAGCTCCCCTTTCCAAAATATATGTTGAAATGGTACAATACCTAATATATTAATTAATTTCTTTTCTTTTTTATTTGAAGACTTTAAATATTGATCTACAAGAGCTTCAAAGAATAATTCATATCCTTCAAATGAGTTTCCTTTAAAACCTGGAGCATTTACATGGATTATAGGTGCTTTATCTCTAAATTCATTAACAATAGCATCAACATCATCCCCAATTAAAGATGGAACACATCCTGATATTACAGTGAAAAATTCACCTGTTGAAATTTTTATTGTTGAATCAATAAGTTTTCTTAACTTATCTTCTCCTCCAAAAATCACATGCTCTTCAACAAGACAAGAACATGGAGTAGATGAGCCTCCATAATCACCAGGAGCATTTTGAGCCCCTCCATAATTTGCACCAAACAATTGACTCATACCACAACCTGAACCAGAATGAAGAATAGGAACCCCCTCATTTAATCCAACAGCTGCTTCATAAGCTCCAGATAATGTACAACCATATCTTGGAGCTTCTACTATCCTAGGTGAACTTGATTCATCTATATAGTTTTCTGATTTTTCACTCAATTTTTCATCTCCCTTAATAAACATAAAATATATAAAAATATTATAAAATTTTAAAAGATTATTTTCCTTTTTCAGCAAAGTACAATGGATCTGGTTGATCTAAGTACCATTTTTTAACACTAACACCAGTATTTTCTTTAGAAAGTCTTTGTAATGATTCATTTTTAAGTGCTTGTAGTAAAAAGTTTCCATATGCAACTGCACCAGCATATCCTGCCTGAGTACTCCATTTTCTTGGATCTCCCCTAAGTGAATGTAATCTTGAAACAGAACCTTCACGTTTCCAAGCACCACCTTGGAAAGGGCAAGTTAAAGCCATATCTGGTTTTGTTTGTTCAGTGATATGGAGTTGTTCAGCTGCTTGGAAAGTATTTACCATAACATTAAAATCACCGACTTTATCAATAACATCTTCTAATTCATCGATTAATATATTATCAAAGTCCTGTGCCATTGCTGAAGTTGATTTAACGCCTAATTCATCAAAGTAAGGTAATTGAGTAACAAGCCGTCCTTGTCCAAGAGAACCAAGAACATCAATTTTTGAACCTCTTTTATCTGCAATAGCTTTAAACTTATCATTAATCTCTTTTAATTTAGGAACATATTTTTCATGTTCTTCTTTTATAAGCTCTTCAACTTCTTTTTCTTTTCCAGTATACTTAGCTATCTCTCTAAGCCATTCATCAGTATTATTAATACCAATAGGAGAGGGATACATGAAAAATGGAACTCCAAAATGTTGGTGGAGTCCTCTCGATAGGTAATCTGTATAAGTTGGACAAATTGGTGCTGTTACTGCTGCCTCTGACAGTTGTTCAAAGTCTTCAACACTTGCAAATTCTGGAATAAAATTTACTCTTAAGCCTAACTTACCAAGTAATCTTTCAATTTCAATTCTATCCTGCCATGCATAAGATAACATACTAGCTATATTAACTAAGTCTTTTTGTTTCTTTTTAGGTTTTTTAACAAGATATTTTAATACTCCATGCCAAAAAGCATCATAGCCTGTTTGCATGATTTTAGATCTTACACCTTCACAGTGAATTGGAACAATACTTGCTTTTATATCAGGTTGGATCTCATTTACTGCAGATTCAATATCTTCACCAATTATCCCTGTAACACAAGTAGTTAAAATGAAAATAGCTTTTGGAGAATACCTATCTTCAGCTTCTTTAATAGCTTCAATAAGCTTATCTTTAGCACCAAAAACAACATCATCTTCTCCAAGATTAGTAGTTAACCAGTTAAGATTATAATTTGTTGGTTTTCCTAATGCTTCTGGAATAGCTCCATATAGTTCTTTATAGCCTAATGCTGCATGTGAACATCCAACAGGACCATTAAAAATTATTGCTGCATCTCTTATTGTAGAAACCCTCACTGAGAGGTAAAAATTTAGGATACATCCTCCAGATTGTTGAAAACCTCTTTCAGTACATTTTAAATTACCTTTTTTTGCATCATCTAAAAGTTCACTAGCTTTTCCAAAGTACACATTTGTTCCATTTGCACGTTGTTCACGGGTAGGGCATGTGACTTTATCAAGTTCTACAATGTAATCCTCTGAATCAAGTTCATTTTTAGCCATATTTTAACCTCTATATTCTAATTTTGATTCTTTTATTTCCTTTAATTTATATTATTTAATTCAAATTTTTATTTAATTCAAACTATAATTTATTTAAACCACAATTCATTTAATTAATATTTTATTAGTTTTATCTATCTTAAATTTAAGATTTTTATATCTTAAAATCACCTTCTTCTTGTTTTTTAAGTTCTAGTAATTTATCAGACCAAGATTCTGCCCAATCCTTTAGTTCATCGCTTTCTAAAGGAGATGGTACATATTCATCTTTGTTGTTATAAATATCCTTTGCAAGTTTTCTATAGACATCTGCTTGTGTTGAGTCTGGATCTGCTTCAATAGTTGTTTTTCCTGATAATTCTGCTTGTGTTACTGTAAGAGATCTTGGAACAAAGCCTGCTATTGTACTATCTGTTTGATCAACGAAATCTTTTAGAATATCTTTTTGAGCAGAAAATGTAATTGAATTTGCAATTATTCCACTGAAGAGAGCTCCCCCTCCTGTAGAATATTTTTTTATACCTTTAAAAAGATTATTAGCTGCATAAATAGCCATGAAATCTGCAGAAGAAACTGTGTATACTTGATCTGCTACTCCTTCTCTTATTGGCATTGCAAATCCTCCACAAACAACATCTCCAAGAACATCATATAAAACAACATCAGGAGCATATTCTTCATATACATTTTGTTGTTTTAAAAATTCTACTGCTGTAATTATACCTCTTCCAGCACATCCAACACCAGGTTCAGGACCTCCAGCTTCAACACAGTGAATTCCATTAAATCCTTCAAAAATTACATCTTCAACTTTTAAAGCTCCCCTCCCTTTTCTCAGTGATTCAAGTACCGTTGGTATTGATTTTCCACCAGTTAATGTATGTGTAGAATCACTTTTTGGGTCACAACCTACTTGCATTACATTATATCCAGCATCTGATAATGCTGCACTAATATTTGAGGTGGTAGTAGATTTTCCTATTCCACCTTTTCCATATATAGCAATCTCTTTTATTTTCTTCAATTTTTCTACCTCATTAATAGTTAAGCTAAGAATTATATAACAATTGTTATATTATTGATTTATTTTATTCTTGATTTTTAATATAATTTTTAATAAAAGATTCAATTAAGATTAAAATCTTAAATAGAATATTAAAAACAAAAATAAGTTAATTTGTAACTCTTTTTCTAAAAACAAAATTTTTTAGTTATAAATTAATAATTTATAATTAAATTAACCTTTAATTAATAATTCTATAAAATAATTCTTATTAATATAATAATTTCTTATAATATAATAACTTTAATTATAATTAATTATTTTAATATATTTATTTTAATATATTTAATTAAATTTTAATTAATGATTTTATAAAAATTATATAATTAAATTAAATTAATTTTGCTGTTTAGGAAATGAGAGTTAAGTATTTTAATCAACACATAAAATCAATAATGGAATAAGACTTATGTCTTAAGAAATCTTTGTAAGAAATAAAGTCGTTGTATATATATGCAAACCTAATTTCAACTAATTTATTAGATACATTAGAAATGTATTCAATAGATTCTTTTATTCTTAATTCAGAAATCATTTTTGGCCTCCATATATTTTAATTTTTCATATAATGTCATTAAATTATATAATATCATTAATTTTAATATAATTATATTTAATATACTTATATTTTATAGTATTATATTAAATAAAACAACATAATACAACTTTATATAAATCTACAATATTTCAACGATAATACCCGATTATTTTTTTCATCTTTTTTATTATTATAGAAAATATAACAATCGTTATTTATCAATTATTTATAATAATATATAAACTTTACTATATATTTACTATATTTTTACTATTAATTACTATTAATTTAGATTTTTATAATATTTTACATAATAATTTATTATAATTTTTTTTATTTAAGAAATTATTAAAAAATTATTAAATAAGTTTAAATATAATTAATAAAATAATATTTATAACAATTGTTATTTAAAATTATTGGCAATTGTTATTTAAAATTATTGGTTAAAAAAATTATTAATTAAATTATTAATTAAATTATTGATTATATAAACCTATTAATGATTAGTTAAATTTATTGGTATTAATTTTATTGATATAATAGAATTGATATTTATTGATATCATTTATAATTTGATATTATTTATAATTAAAAATTGATTGATTTGGAGAGATTGAATGAAAGATAACTTATTGAATCATAGTTTAATAATAGCTAGATATGGAGAAATAGGATTGAAAAGTCCTCGAGTAAGAGGAAGATTTGAAAGGCAATTAAAATCTAACATAAAAACTGCATTTGAATGTAAAATAAAAATAAGCCAAGGAAGAATATATATTCATCCAAAAAATTTTGATGAAGCTTTAATCAAATTAAAAAGAATCTTTGGAATTGTATCATTTTCACCTGCTATTCATACAAAAACTAGCTATGAAGATATTGAAAATGATTTAGGTAAATATACAGAAAAACTCATTGGTGAAAATTTGATTAGTTCTAAAACAAAATTTGCAGTAAGGTGTAGAAGAGTTGGTGATCATAATTTTTCATCTCAGGAAATGGCTGGATTTGCTGGATCAATAGTTAGAAAAAAGATTGATGCACCAGTTGACTTATCTAATCCTAATATAAAAATTTTTCTTGAAGTTAGAGAAGATGAAACATATATATTCCATGAAAAAATTAAAGGTCCTGGAGGATTACCTCTTGGTTCTCAAGGAAGATTAGTAGCTTTAATATCAAGTGGTATTGACTCACCAGTTGCAGCTTACTTAATGATGAAAAGAGGTTGTGTTATAACAGCTATTCATTTTGATAATGATCCTTTTGCAGGTCCGAAGGTTACAGAAAATTTCAAAGAGTTAATAAATAAACTTAATGAATACTCATATGGATTTCCAATAAGAACTAAAATAGTAAAATATGGAGATTACCTAGAAAAATGTAAAGATAATGCTCCTGAAAAGCTTACCTGTGTATTGTGTAAATCGGGTATGTATAAATTAGCTAGTGAAGTAGCTAAAAAAGAAAATGCATTGGGAATAGTTGATGGTAGTAGTGTAGGACAAGTTGCATCTCAAACACTACATAATATATTAGCTACACGAGCTAATGCAGAATTTCCTATCTTAAGCCCACTTATTGGTTTAGATAAAATAGAGATAGAAAAAATATCTAGAAAAATTGGAACTTTCCCGATTTCTGAAATTAATGATGGAGGATGTTCTGCTGTTCCACGTTACCCTGAAACTAAAGCTGAACTTAGTAGAGTTAATGATGCATTAGAATTAATAAATCAAGAGGTAGAAATAAGAAAAGCTGTTGAAAAGTTATATTAGTTTTTAAAATATTTTTACAAATATATGTAAACTTAATTATTTTTACAAATATTTTAATGTAAAAAATATTTTAATATAATTATATTTTAATATAATTATATTTTATTATGTAAATTATATTTTGAATATAACTTGTAATGTTAAATCGTAATGTTTATATATTATTTTCATTCAAATAACAATTGTTATAAGTTATGGAAAAGTTTCTATATTTAAACGTAATAATGACAAAAATATAAAAAAATATAGTGAAAAATAAACATTATAGCAAAAAATAGAAGAAAAAGATAAAAATTATAGTGAAAAAATAAAGATAAATAAAATTTAGAATATGAAATATTTAATATTAAATTTAAAAATATGGCTAAAAATATGGTGAGATTATGGTACTAATTGTTGGGTCTGGTGTAGGAGGAGCAATATTAGCAATGGAGTTATCAAAAGCTAATATTCCAGTAACTATTGTTGAAAAAGGACCATTTTGTGATGTTGCTGATTCATATAAATATTATGATGAAATTGATGATTATTTAGATCTTTCAAAAACAACTTGTGTTGGAGGATCCAGTGTTGTAGCAGCTGGAAACGGCGTTAGGCTACTTGAAGATGAATTAAAAGAATATAATGTTGATATCTCAAAAGAACTTGATGAAGTAGAAGAATTATTAGATATTCACCAAATGGATGATTCTCACTTTGGTGAAGGTACAAAAAAATTTATTGAAGCTGCAAATTCTATTGGTCTTCCAGTTATAAAAATGCCCAAATTCATAAGAGAAGAAGATTGTATTCAATGTGGAAAGTGTGCATGGGGTTGTCCAAGCAATGCAAAATGGTCTTCACAAGATTTCATTAAGATAGCTATTGAAAATGGAGCAGAATTAATAGATGAAACTGAAGTTACTGAAATAGTTACTGAGGAAGATTCTGTAAAAGGAGTTAAAGTTAAAAAATCAAACGGTAATGAAGAAATTATTGAATCTGATACTGTTATTTTGGCTGCTGGAGCTATTGACTCTGCAATTATTCTTCAAAAGTTAGGTTTAAAAGCTGGAGAAAAATTATTTGTTGATCCTTTTGTTACTGTTGGAGGAGTTATTAAAGACATTAACTATTATAAAGAAGTAACTATGAATGCATTGGTTATTGGAGGAAACTTTGTTCTTGCTCCTCATTATTCTATTATTTTAAATAAAAATATTAATAATGAAAATATTAGTGATAATAATAGGGATAATATTGATGATAATGCTGGTGATAATAATATTAATAATGATAATATTAAAAAAGGAGATATATTAAGTATTATGGTTAAGATTCCTGATGATAATCATGGCAAAATTGTAGACGGAGAAGTTATAAAAGAAAATACAATTAAAGATGTTAGATTTATTGCTGAAGGAGCAGCTACTGCCGGTGCAATTTTAGTAAAAGCTGGTGTAGATCCAAATACTATAGTTTCGACACATTTAAGAGGAGCTCATCCTGGTGGAACAGCTGCTATTGGAGATATTGTTGACACTAATCTCGAAACAGAGTATAATGGTTTATTCGTTTCTGATGCCAGTGTTATTCCTGAAGCTCCTGGAGCTCCTCCAATAATAGCTATTTTAGCATTGTCTAAAAGATTATCTAAATATTTGATAAACAAACAGTAAAAATCTAATAAAATTTATTAATTTAATAAATTAATTATAAAAATTTAATAAATTACAATAACTCTCTATATAATTAAATAAATAAATTATAATAATTTAATAAATTATAATAGTTTTTTATTAAATAATTTTTTATTAGTATAATTGATTGCTTGTTTTATATTGATATTGCTATTGATTATATCAACTATTATTATATTAAATTTATTTTACTATTATTTTTATTAATATTACTTATTAACATTACTTTATTAATAATATTTTTTATAATATCAATTTATAAACAATATTTTTATTAGTATTAAATTTATTAATATTAATCTCATTCATTTTACTTTATATTTAATTATATAGAATAATATTTTTGATACTAAAACAAATAAAAAACAATATTAATGATAATAACTTAATAACAAATAAAAAGGAGAAAAAATTATGGATAATAAATATATAGTATTAATAATTGCAATAGTTATAGTACTAGTTGGAGCAGGAGCATATCTTTATGCTAATTCATCTGATCCTGATACTGTTAACATTGGATATTTGCCATCAGATCATCATGCTGCATTGTTAATAGCTGAAGCTGAGAAAAAATATGAATCCAAGGGAGTCAAAGTTAACCTTGTTAAATTTGATAATGGTGGTAATTTAATGACTGCTATGGCAAATGGTGAAGTTGATGTAGGTTATGTAGGTATAACTCCAGCATTATCCTCAATATCAAAAGGAGTTCCTGTTAAAATTGTCTCATCTGTTCAAGAGGAAGGAAGTGGAATTGTTGTTCCTGATGATTCAGGTATATCTAATGTATCTGATTTAAAAGATAAAAAAGTAGCTACTCCAGATCCAAGTTCAATACAATATATGCTTCTTTTATATGCTCTTAAAGAAGCAAACTTAGATAAAAATGATTTAACTATTTCATCTCTAAAGTCTCCACAATTAGTAGATGCTATAAAAACTAAAAAACTTGATGGAATTGTAGCTTTTGAGCCATTTGTAACTCAAGCTGTTTTAAATGCTAATGGAACTGAAATTGCTTCCTCTAATGATATTTTACCAGAACACCCTTGTTGTGTAATAGTTGCAAGAGAAGATTTTATTACAAACCATGAGGATAAACTTAAAACAATATTAGATATTCATAATGAAACAACCGAATATATTTTAAAAAATCCTGAAGAGGCAGCTACTAAATTACCAGCAGACCAATTTGATGTTAATGTTGAAAAGGTAGCTATGAAAAATATAAAATTCACTTCTGGTTTAAGTGACGATTATAAAAACAAAGTTAAAGACTTTATGAATATAGAAATTGATTTAGGTTTAATAGAAAAAGCTTTAGACATTAATAAAATATTTCAAACTATATAAAGTTAAATATTAAGCTAAAGTATAAAAACAACACATAAAAAAGTAAATTAAAAATCATAATTTGATTTTTGATTACTTTTCCTTATTTTCAAATATAATAGTTAATATAATAATAGTTAAACTCAACTAATAAAATTAATACTAATAGAATTGATATTAATACTAATAGAATAGATATTAATAAAATTAAAATAATAAAATTTTAATATAAAGTTTTAATAGTCTAAAGAGTAATAAAAATTAATATTAAATATAATAATTTTTATTTTAAATAATGGTTAAGGGTATCTTGAATAAAAAAGTTCTTTCATTAATAATTCCAGTAACTTTAATAATCATATGGTTTTTAATCACAATGGTTTTTAAAGTATTTCCAGATTATATAATACCTACTCCATTAGATGTATTAAATGCTGGATACAACCTGATAATCACAGGTCAGTTACTAGATGACACAATAAATACATTATTTAAGGTTTTATTAGGGATAATATTAGCTACAATAGTAGCTGTTCCATTAGGTCTAATTTTAGGATGGTCTGAAAGATTAGAAGCTATGTCAGAATTAATAGTTAGTATTCTAAGACCTATTCCTCCAGTAGCATGGATACCATTTTCACTTTTATGGTTTGGTATTGGAATAGCTCCAGCAGTGTTTATTATATTTATGGGTTGTATATTTCCTATCCTTGTTTACACAATTGATGGCGTAAAAAGAACTGATAAAGTTTTAATAGAAGCAGGACAAACATTAGGAGCTAATGACTTTCAGATTCTTAGTAAAGTTATTTTTCCTTCATCCTTTCCAACCATAGTTACAGGA
This sequence comes from Methanobrevibacter arboriphilus, assembly GCF_019669925.1. Classification (NCBI taxonomy): domain Archaea; kingdom Methanobacteriati; phylum Methanobacteriota; class Methanobacteria; order Methanobacteriales; family Methanobacteriaceae; genus Methanobrevibacter; species Methanobrevibacter arboriphilus. The sequence continues at coordinate 192,771 of NZ_AP019779.1, read as the reverse complement.
TTAAAAGTTGCATTTGGAATTGATTTAATGTGTACAGTTTCTGCTGAGATGGTTGGATCAACATCTGGTTTAGGTCAAATGATTATGACTGCATCTACCTTATCTAATACTGGAGATATCGTTATTGGTATGTTAGCTATTGGTATTATTGGATTAGTATTTGATAGGCTTTTTATTCATGCTCAAAGGAAAATATTTTGGTAAGAACATAATAGATTATAAAAGCATAATAACTTAGAATTATTTATGAAATTTGGAATATTATGTCAATTAAAATAAAAAACATCAACAAGAAATTCAAAACAAATGAAAAAGAGATTATAGCACTAAACAATATAAATCTCGAAATTGAAGATAATGAGTTAATTTGTATTCTTGGTCCATCTGGCTGTGGAAAAACTACTTTACTTCGTTTAATTGGAGGACTTGAAAAGTCTGAAAGTGGGGAGATAATAGAAAATGGAGAGTTAGTTGAAAAACCATCAAGAGAACGAGGATTTGTTTTTCAACAATATTCATTATTTCCTTGGTTAAATGTATTAGATAATGTAATGTTTGGTTTAGAGATAGCTGGACATCCAAAAGAAGAAAATATTAGGAGAGCTAAGAAATACTTAGAAGCTGTAGGATTAGAAGGTGCAGAAGAGTTATATCCTCACGAACTTTCTGGTGGAATGAAACAAAGAGTAGCAATTATAAGATCTCTTGTTAATAAAACAAAGACATTATTAATGGATGAACCTTTTTCAGCTTTAGATATGCAAAATAGACATAAATTACAGGAAGAACTTATTAGAATATGGAATAAAACAAATAATACAATTGTTTTTGTTACTCATGATGTTGATGAAGCTGTTTTTCTTTCAGATAGGATTGTGATTATGAGTAAAGATCCTGGAGAAATAAAAGAAATTTTTGAAAATAATTTACCAAGACCAAGAAAAAGAGAAATAGAAGAATTTATTGAAATTCAAAATTTAGTCATAGAGATACTTGACAATTAATTTTTTTATATATTTAATAAATTTTCTATCGTTAAATAAATAATATTTATATTAATAAACTATATTAATAATATCTTTAATTATTATAGGTTGTATGTGTAAGAAAATGTTAATAATTTTAATAAAAAAAGTATAGATTTAATAAAAAGTATATATTAATAATATTATCTTATAATGTTATCTTATCTTATAATGTTATCCACCATAAACGATTTGTATAATTTGGACTTCATCTCCCTCTTTAATTATAGCTTCTTCTTCTACTATTTCTCCATTTTTTTTAACAACAGTACTTTCAATAGAAACATCAAGATCATTTAAAACATCTTGAACACAAATTTCTTCAGTAAGTTCCTTGTCTTCTTTTTTATTTTCAAATATTAATGTAAAACTCATAATAACACCTATTTTTTGTTAGATTTGAAATTATAGATAAACCGATATAGATCTATAAATAATATTTTATAATATCATTTAGATATAATATGATTTAGATTTATAAATATTTTAAATTTATAAATAATTTTATAATTCTATTACATCAAATGATGATAAATCTAAAATATTAAAACTTAAAAGTTTTGGTGAGTAAGTGACTTCACCAACCCCAGTTATTAATTTAAATGCTTCAAAAGCTTCTAAACAACCCACAATATTTGGTGTTGGACCAATAACTGGAGGAACTCCCCTATTCAATGAATTAATATCTTTTATTGTATTTTCATCTAATTCTTTATCGATTGAAGGTAATTGAAACATTTCTTCATAAGTTTTTGTTTCAGGAGTAAAAACAGAAACTTGACCCATTGTCCCATGAATTGCTCCATGAACATAAGGGATTTTGAGTTTTTTAGCAGCTCTACTTACAATTACACGAGTAACTAAATTATCTAATGCATCTAAGACTACATCAGACTCACCTATGACTTTTTCTACATTTTCTTCATTTAATTCTTCATTAAATGCATTAACTTCAACATAAGGATTTACATTTCTGACTCTTTCTTTTGCAGAATAACTTTTTTCTTTACCTAATGTTTCTAATCCACTGATTAGCTGCCTATTTAGGTTTGAAAGGTCAAAAATATCTTTATCAATTAAATTAATTTTTCCTACACCCATACGAGCTAGTTGTTCAATTAAGGACCCTCCGATTCCTCCACATCCAATTACAGTTACTTCTGCTTCTTTGAATCTAGTTTGTTGGCTTTTTGTTACTATGCTCATTTGACGACTAATAATTTCCCAATATCCCATTCCTATATATCTTGTTGGCATTAAATCACTTTCTTACTTTATACGATTTATAATTAAAATATTTATTTGAGTAGTCTTTATTGTTTATATATAAACTATAAGATTTATATATTCATATATAACTTTTATAAATGAATATAATACTATTCAATAATTAATATATTTTTAAATTTATATTGTTTTTATTTTAAATTTATATTCTTTTTAATATTATTATTCTAAATAATTAACTTAAATAATTATTTAATATTTATTCTTAATAACTAAATATCTATTCTTGATAATTATATTATTAATTTTAGTATCTAATTAATTTTAAATTTAATATTCCATTAATTTCTATGATACTATTTTTATTTTTAAGTCATTAATACAATTCTTAGCATTTTTATAACAATAGTTATATTTTTATATTATGACTAACTTATATATAAACATTTTCATGAGAATATTTTATTCTAATATTTGTTCTAATGTTTATTCTAATATTTATTATAATATTTATTATGATAATTATTATAATATAAAAATAAAGTAAGGATAAAACAAGGAGTTTAAAAAAGATGAATTATGAAAATGACAAGAATGATGATAAATATTCAATAAATCTTTCAAAGGAGATATTAAACTCTATCGAAGCTCCTAAAGATTTAGGACTACTTAAATGTATTCAATGTGGTATGTGTACATCATTATGTCCTGCTGCTGCACACACAGATTATAATCCTCGTGATCTAATAGCTAAAATCCTTAATAATGATGAAAGTATAATTGAAGATGATAAAATATGGAATTGTTTTTATTGTTATACTTGCCAAAGTGTATGTCCAGTTAAAAATAGTGCTTGTTTAGCTAATCAAGTTATTAGACAAATTGCTATTGATAGAGGAATAGCTAAAGAAAAAATAAAACCATTTGTAACATATGGGGAGACTTTTTTAGATATTGGAATTGGTGGAATGCCTAAAAGCTTTTTCATGGACTTAAACAAGGATATTGATGGTTGGTTAGATTTAAAAACTGATCTTGATAAAATAAGAGAAGAACTTTCTTTAGGTCCTGTGAAAATGCCTAAAAAATCAATTGAAGAGGTCAATTTATTACTTAAAAAAGCAAAATTTCATAAGAGAATGGAAAAGATGAAAAGTGAGTAATGTGAATGGCTAAATGAAAGTAATTTTTTAAATAAATGTAAAATGACTAAATGAGAGTAATTTCTTAAATAAAAGTAAATTTAAACAAAAAAAAAAAAAAATGAATAAAAATTGAATAAATAAAAATTGAACGAATAAAATTAATTAATAATAAATGAGTTGATAATTATGGATAAAATACCTGATAAAAATATTCTACTATTTAAAAGTTGTTTAGTTAGTACTGAATATCCGGGGATTGAATCTTCAACTAAATATATTTTTGATAAGTTAAACATTGATTATACTGTTGATCATGAACAATCTTGCTGTACAGGTCTTGGTCATTATAGTGATGTTTTTGATCAATTTTCTACAACATTAATAGCTGCTCGTAATTTCAATTTAGCTAAAAATATTGATAAAAAAAATATTGTGACTATGTGTGCAACTTGTTATGCTATAAATAAAAAATCCTCAGAAATATTAAATGAAAATGATGATTTAAGAGAAGAAATTAATTATATTTTTAATGGTTGTGCTTTTAATGAATATGAAAAAGGTTCTGTTGATACAGAAAAAAATATTCTCCATGTAGTTGATATTTTATATGATAAAAGAGATGAAATTAGTAAAAATATCGTGCGAGACTTATCAAATATTAAAATAGCTACCCATCATGCATGCCATTATTGTAAAGTGTCTTATGATAATATATTAGATGGATCTAGAAATCCAGTGTTACTTGATGAAATAGTAAAATCTTGTGGTATTGATACAATTGGATGGTATAGTGAAAAAAGAACTACTTGTGGTGCTGGTTTTCGCCAAAGATTTGTTAACAAAGATTTATCATTAGATGTAACTGAAAAGAAACTTTTAGCTTTAAAAGATGAAGATGTGGATATATTAATACACATGTGTCCAAATTGCCATATGCAGTTTGATAGATATCAACCATATATTCAAAAAAAATTAGATTTAGATTTTAAAGTGGTTCATCTAAACATTGCTCAATTTATTGCTTTAATTTTAGGTGCAGATCCATATAAAGTTGTTGGGATTCAAACTCATACTATCCCAATTGAACCATTCATTGAAAAGCTAAATAAAAATGATTCTAAAATTAAGGATAAAGTTGAAGATAGTGAAAATGAAATATCTACATAATCAATTTAAAAATTATTAAATTGTATTATTATTAATATTATAAAAATATATTACTATTATTAAAATATATTTATCAATATTATTAAAAAGTATTACTATTAATACTAAAATGTATTATTAATATTATTTAAAAGTATTACTATTACTAAAACATATTATTATCAGTATCAGTAATATTATTAATTTTTTAATTTTATTTTAATTTAACTTTAAATTTATATAAACCTTAATTATACTGATAATATTTTTTAAATATGAAAAAATATAACAATTGTTAACATTTATATATTATAAAAATTAATAAGATATAATATAGTTATTTAAATATTAAAAAATTATGAAAGAAAATCAATAAAATTTAAAACAATTCACTAGAAGGTGAGCTATTGTCAAAAAGAAGCTTAGATGATATTAATGAAAAAATAAAAAAGGGTGAAGCAAATGTATTCACTGCTCAGGAATTAAAAGAAGCTATTAAAAACGAAGAAGATATAAAGTTTGATGATGTTGATGTTGTAACAACTGGTACCTGTGGTATAATGTCTGGTACTGCTGCAATATTTCATATTGGAGTTACAGAACCTGGAGTTTTTCAAAAAGCTAAAAGTGTATATCTTAATGGTGTTCCTGCTTTTCCCGGACCATGTCCTAATGAGCTTTTAGGTTCAATAGATGTTATAGCATATGGAACAGAACATAGTGTAAGAGATCATGAATATGGTGGAGGATTTTTATTTAAAGATATTTTAAGTGGAAAAGATATTGATGTAGAAGTAGAATCAATAGATGGTCAAAAATTCGAAACTACTGTGAACATTGAAGATATCCCTAGAGCACAAATAATAGGAGTTAGAATGGCTTTTAGAAATTATACTGCTTTTGTAAATCCTAAAAATGATATTGTCAACTCAATTTTTAATGGAATACCAATGGAAGGGAGCTTAGATCAGCTTTCATTCTCAGGATGTGGTGATTTAAATCCTTTACAAAATGATGTAAGTGGAAATATAATAAAAGAAGGTACTAAAATATTGTTTAATGGAGGTCCTGGAGTAGTCTTAGGTTCTGGAACTAGGAGTTCTGATGCTAAACCAAATCTCATGTTAACTGCAGATATGCTTCAAATGTCTTCAGAATATATTGGAGGATTTAAAACTGGAGCTGGACCTGAAATATATGACTCAGTAGCTATACCAATACCTATACTAAATGAAGAAATTTTCAATGATGTTAAAATATTAAACAGTGATATCCCTCTTGTAATAGCTGATATCCATGGAAGGCATTTACCTTTAACAGAAACTAGTTATGATAAAGTATGGGAAGGATATGATGAGCGACCTACTTTTAATTCAAGTAATTTTAATAAAGATGATAATGCTGAAATTCAAAAATCTTGTCCAACAAATGCAATCAATGATAATGGAACAATTGATCTTGATAAGTGTTTTGGTTGTGGATTATGTGTATATCTTAATAAAAATGACACATACACAATGAATTTAGGTTCAGTTGATGTTGAAATTGAAAATAAAAATCATAATATACCTATTACCTGCAGACAATCAGATATTCAAAGAGGTAAAAAGATCTCATCTAAATTGAAACAATTAATAATTGATAAAGAGTTTGATTTATAAACAAATATTAATCCCATATTATTTTCTCATAAAATTTAAATCAAATAACTTTATTCAATTTATTTAAATTTATCAACTTTATTTATTTTTATAATATTATTTTATTAAATAGATAAATTTTTAAATTAACTTTTTTAAAATGACTTTTAATATAATCTAAATTTTTTAATTTAATTTATACTATTCCTTACTTTTTTATATTCAAAATGATGTAAATTATAATATAATCAGAAAATAAATAGTTCATTTAATCAAAACATTTATACTATATATTAGCTAAATTAATTATAATTAAATATTTAAATTAATTATTTAATTAATTATTCTAAAATAATTATTCTAATTGAGTATTCCAAAATAATTATTCTAAATTAAGTATTCTAAATTAAGTATTATTTAACTGAACATTCTAATTATATAAATAAATATTGAATTAATAATTAATTTTATTTTTGAGATGATTTAATGGATATTATAGGTGCAATTATTTACATTTTCTTATTTATCTTGCTGATGGTGTTTGTTTTCTCAATGGGGCTTTTGACACCGATAATTGGGAAAAAAGATATTATTTCAGTTTTAGCTATTGGATTCATAGTTGGTTTAGTTGGAGGAACTTTTTTTATATCTCCAATATATCAAGAAATGCCATATGTTGTAGGATCAGTATATGAAACTATTGGTGATAACAACGAAACGATCACCGCAGAATTATCTCCTTCAATAGATGAAAACAGTTTAATCACTGAATTAAAACAAAAAGAAGGAGTTATATCAGTATCTAACAAAGGAATTGTTCTTAAAACAGACCCCTTTCCCGAGGATAGAAAAAAAATAATTGAAGAAAAAATACCTATTGTTGATGAAAATTTTAAAAATTTCTCAGTACAGACTGGAGGGTTAATTTCAATAAATTTCACTGGTAATTATGATCCTAGTACAGCTATCGATACTTTATCAGAATGGTTAATGTATTCAAGTGGAATTAATGTTAAATATTCTTCAGTTATTATACAAATTAATGCTAAATCTAATAGTGTTAATGAAATTACCGACTATTTAGAGTCCAAAAATATCGTTGTTAATTCAATAGATGGTCCTGTACAGAATGCTATTAATAGTACTAAAGAATCTATGATAGATACTAATTACATGATACTAATTTCAGGAATTATAGGGGTTATTGTAGCTATTATTAGTATATTCTTTGATAATATTACAGAAGGAATAAGAAGGATTATTATCAAAATCAGAAATAGATGAAATAAATTTAAAAAAGGTTATATATATGAATTCAGCAGTTTTATTTTCTGGAGGAAAGGATAGTACAATGGCTTGTTATGAAGCTATAAAAAACGGTGATAGTATTTCATATTTATTATCAATGGAATCTGAAAATGATGAATCATACATGTTTCATATACCTAATATCCATTTAACTGAATTAATTGCTGAAGCTATGGATATACCCATTATTAAAGCTAATACAAAAGGTTTAAAAGAAGAGGAACTTGTAGATCTTAAAGAAAACTTAGAAATTCTTAAAAATAAAGGTGTAGAAGCAATTTACACCGGTGCTCTTTTTTCAGTCTATCAGAAATCAAGAATTGATAAAATATGTGAAGATTTAGGATTAAATTCAATTTCACCTCTATGGAATGTTGATGAAGAAGAATATATGAAAAGGATAGTTGATTTAGGGTTTGAAGTGATAATAACCGGAGTTTTTGCTTATGGGCTTGATGAGTCATGGCTTGGCAGAAAAATTGATTATAATGCAATTGATGAATTAAATGAGATTAAAGACAAGTATAAAATAAATATTGCATTTGAAGGTGGAGAAGCAGAAACATTAGTTGTTGATGGACCAATTTTTAAAAAAAGAATAGAAATAGAAGATGCTGAAAAGATATGGAATAATGATAATGGAATCTTTCATGTTAAAAAAGCATATTTAATAGACAAATAGTGAATAATTATACTCTAATAAACTTCTACATTTTTTAATATAATATTTTCTGTTTCTATTGGCCATTCAATAGTAACTTTATAATTAATATTTTTTTTAAAATTTAATCTAGAATTAATATTATCTGCATTAAACATAATTTTAATTTGTTTTGAATAGTTAAATGCATCTAAATTTCCAGTGACTATTCCTTTTTTTAGCATAGAATCATTAGAAAAGATTAAATATGTTTCTTTAGGCATTTCAACATAAAGTATTCTTTTTGATCCAACTCCATCTGAGTAAACATCATCGATAGAGTTAGTAATTTTTGAAATTTCTGATTTTGTTTCTAATAATTTTACAGTACTAAGTGTTGAATCAACAGCTATTTCTGTTAAAGGTAAAGAAATTGAAACAAGAATTAAAATTGATATTAATGATATGAGTAAAAATTCAATAGAAAGCTGTCCTCTTTTATCATTATGCAAATTGAACATTTTGAATATTCTCAATATGCTTCTAACAATGTTTGTGTGCTTAAATAAAATAAGGAAAATTAATAATTTTATATATCTCTCTTCAATTTGTTTTTTAATATTTTTTAAAATCATTTTTATCTCCTTTTTTATTTTCTTACTCTCCAATCTTTATTTTGTCATACAATTTTCTTTTTGCATTCTTTTATTGTTTTTTTAATTTCTTTATTTTTTATTTTCGCCCTTTTTATCCCATTAATGGTGTTATATTAATTTAAAGGTCTATGAACTTGTATTAAGCAAATAAATTTATTATTTTAAATAAAATCGATGATAAATCGCCAATAAAAATACTAAAAATAAGTCCTATAAATATTGATGGTGCAAAAGGAAGGCCTAATTTAATGTAAACTGTATTAAAAATCATATCATTATTAAATAATTTTTTAATCAATAGTAAATCTTGTTTTGATAGTCCTGCAGCAGTTTTTGAAGTTAATATATACTTATTTTTATTCTTTTTAAAACTAATATTATAAAAATTTTTTTCATTTTTAAGATTAAATTTAATCAAAAAATATTCTAAATTAACATCAGAGGACATATTGTTTAAATTAAAAGAATTTATTACTAATTTATCAATAATCATCCCTTCTTTGAGATATTCAATTTTAATTTGTTTTTTTGACCCATATTTGACAATCTTTTTAAATTTAAGTAATATTTCACTTGTAAATTTTGAAATTAAGCTGAAAAATACTCCAAAAAATACAACATAAAAAAGATTTTCATTTTTAATAATTCCAAATCTAAATAATGAAAAAACTAAAAATACATAAATAAAAATGAATATTATCATTCTTAATATTTTATTATATGATTTTAATTGTTTACCCCTGATATTATCCAAAGTCCTTTTTTTAAAATTTATAATATTTTTAGAATAAAATTTACATAAACTTTCCATATTTACATTAAATTCATATTTATAGTATTTAAAATAATTATTAAAATCATGCCTAAAATCATTATGCAAATAATTTTTAAAGTGATTATTATTAAAATAATTAATTAATATAAATAATACTAAAAAAGGAAAAGAAATTAATATACTATTAAATATTATTGTTAATGGAAATGGATAAATAGCTATTACAGGAAAATTAACCCCATATATACTAAATAAAATTTGATGGTTAATTAAAAATGGTTGAATAGGTAAAACAGAGCTAATTGCTGTAATTAATTTAACATCCCCTCCACCCCATAATCTAATTTTCCACAATATATAGCATAAAACAAAAGTAATTATAGATAATACTATAGAGTTTATAATCATAATACTATTTTTAAAGATAATTGAAAAAATGAAATTAATTGTGATACCAAATAAAAATAAAGTAAAAGTCAGTTTGTTTGGAATTTTATAATATTTTAAATCAGAAAATGTAGCTATCATAGCAAATATTAAGACTATTGAAATTGAAGATAATATTAAAATGTTTTCATAGCTAATATTTAAATTATTTAATATCATATTCCATCAATCCATACTTTACAACAATATTTTGCATTATAAAAAATTTTATAAAGAACTCTAATTATTTGATAAATTATTCATTTGATTAATTTTTTATTTAATTAATTATCTGATCAATGAATATATTGATAAAACAAGTATTTAAATTATTACTTTTTTTAAAAATAATATTACTATATATTTCTAAAATTTTAAATTTATATAAAATTGTCTTAAAAATAAAAAAATATTATAAAAAATATATAAGAATATTATAAAAAATATAAGAATATTAAAGAATATTGCAAAAAATAGGTAAAATTAGGTAAAAATATTGATAAATTAAATGTTATTATATTACAGCCTAAAAATAAGCTAAAAAATAAAAACAATTTAAAAAATTAAACTAAAAAATAAATTAAATAAAAAAATTAAATAAAAGATTAAATAAAAGATTAAATAAAAAGTTCTAAAAATAAAGGTTTAATTATTTATTTTTAGAATAATTAGATGCAGCTTCCATAAATGACACAAATAACGGATGAGCTTTGTTAGGACGTGATTTAAATTCAGGATGGAACTGACAACCTAAAAACCAAGGATGATCTGGAAGTTCTACAATTTCTACAAGAAAATCATCAGGAGAAGTACCAGAAATAACAAGGCCTGCTTCTTGAAGTTCGTCTCTAAATTCATTATTAAACTCATACCTATGTCTATGACGTTCTTTTATGAGGTCTTCCTTATATGAAAGATATGCCTTAGTATCTTTAATAAGTTTACAATCATAAGAACCTAAACGCATAGTTCCTCCCATTTGCTTAATCTCCTTTTGTTTTTCCATGAGATCTATAACAGGATAATGGATATCTTTATCAAATTCAGTACTATTTGCATTTTTCATTTTATTTCTTCTAGCAAATTGTATTACCATAGAGTGCATTCCAAGACAAATTCCAAAAATAGGAACATCATTAACTATTGCATATTCAACAGCATCAAGCTTACCTTCTACACCCCTTTCACCAAAACCTCCAGGAATGAGAATCCCATCAAGTTCCTTCAATTCTTCTTGATCAAGATCATCGACATCAGAACTAATATATTTAAGATTTAATTTAATACCAATTTGAGCTGCTGCATGTAATAAAGATTCCCTAATACTAATATAAGAATCTTCGAGCTCTATATATTTTCCAATTATAGCAATAGTAACAATAGGATCTTTTTTCTGGAGAGATTTAACAGTAGCTTTCCATTCATCTAAATCTGCAGATTTAGTATCTACATCCAATTGTATCCTATTAGCTATGAAATTACCAACATTTTCTTTATCAAGAGTTAATGGAACTTCATAAATAGATGAGGCATCAGGAGCATTAACAACAGCATTAGGATCTACATCACAAAAATGAGCAATTTTTCGTTTTAAATCTTCATCAATAGGATCTTGACTTCTACAAACAATCATATCAGGATTTATACCTGTACTACGAAGTTCTTTTGTACTATGTTGTGTTGGTTTTGTTTTAAATTCACCTGCAGCATTGAGGTAAGGAATAAATGTCACATGTACAAACATGACATTATCATGACCTTCTTCATTTCTAAGTTGTCTGAGAGCTTCTAAAAATGGCTGACTTTCAATATCTCCAACAGTTCCACCAAGTTCAATCAAAATAATATCATAATCATTAATCCCTGCAGTTTTTCTTATCATTGATTTAATTTCATCAGTAATATGAGGAATTATCTGAACACAAGCTCCTAAAAATTCTCCTTCTCTTTCTTTTTCAATAACTGACTGATAAACTTTACCAGTAGTGATATTGGAAACTCCTGGAAGTTCAACATCTAAAAAACGTTCATAATGACCTAAATCAAGATCACATTCCATTCCATCATAAGTCACAAAGACTTCACCATGTTGATAAGGGTTTAATGTACCAGAATCCCAGTTTAAATAAGGATCAATTTTAATAGCTCCCACTTTCAAACCATAGGATCGTAAAATTCTTCCAATAGATGCAGAAGTAATTCCTTTTCCAATTGAACTAACAACCCCACCAGTAATTATAATATATTTTGTCAGAACATCCACTCCATTATTTATTTAAAACACTTTTAAGATTAAAGAATTAAAATAATTTTTAATATGTTAATAATTTTTAATTAATTTATAATTAATTTATAATTAACTTATTCTAATTTTATCCTAATATTACTTTTATCCTATTAATATATAAATTAATATAAGTTATATTAGGTTTAGTACATGTAATATAAGGCTTACTATATGCAATATAAAGTTTAATATATGTAATAAGGTTTAATATATTTACTATTAGGTTTTTAAATTATCATCCTACTAACTAAATTATATGCTTTATCAATTCCCAAAGACCCATCAATCACAGATTTTTCAGTGTAAACTTTCACATTATCTGAAAAATCCTCTTCAAAACTAGAATAAATAGCTAACGGAACAGGGTCTCTAGTATGAGTTCTAATATCAATAGGAGTAGCATGATCAGGGAGAATAGCTATTTTATAGTTTTCATAATCAGTAATATTATTCATTATTTGACCTAAAACATGTTTATCTATTCTTTCAATAGCTTTAATTTTTTCTTCAATGCTTCCAGCATGACCTGCTTCATCAGGTGCTTCAACATGAACAAATAAAAAATCATTATTTTCTAAAGCATCAGAAGCATATCTACCTTTAGCCTTATAATCAGTGTCAAAATAGCCAGTAGCTCCAGGAACATCAATATTATTTAACCCTGCGAAAACTCCAATACCCTTTAATAAATCCACACCAGTAATGACAGAACCATTTAATCCAAAAATATCTCGAAATTTCGGCATTGAAGGTTTTAATCCTTGACCCCATAACCAAACCATATTAGCAGGCTTTTTATTATTAGCAATTCTTTCTTGATTAATAGGATGGTTCTCTAAAACTTCTTTTGAATATAACATTATATTTTTTATATTTAAAAATTCATCAGAATTCCAGTTTGTAAAATCATCAATATTTTGACCAACAATATCATGAGGAGGAGTAGTTTTTAAATCAGAAAGCTTTGAACCATTTTTAACAAACAAATGCCTATAACTTATTCCAGAATAGAATTTTCCATCTCCAAATTTATCAATGACTGGATTTTTTAAAAATTCCTTGTTTAAATCATCTATAAGGATAGCGGCTTCTTTAGAAGTTATATGACCAGCATTAAAATCATCAATTTTACCATTTTTTTCAGTTATTAAATTACAACGAAAAATAACTTCTTCTCCACTAGTTTCAATACCCATACTACCTGCTTCAAGAGGACCTCTACCAGTATAATATTTTTGAGGATTATAACCAAAAATACTCATATTCGCTACATCAGAACCAGGTTCAAAGTTTTTTGGAACTGTATTTAATTGACCAGCCCTTCCTTTACTAGTCAATTCATCAATATTAGGCTTATTAGCTACTTCTAGAGGAGTTTTATCTTTTAACTCAGATATAGGATAATCAGACATCCCATCCCCTATTAAAATTACATATTTCATATTAATTCCTGTGAATAATAAATAATTATTAAATTTTTTGTATAATTTTTTAGTTATATGACTTATATTTAATATAACTTATAGCTATATAACTTACATTTTAGATTTTAGTTATATAATTTTTTAACTAATATTTCTTTTTAATTATATTAATAATATCTGTAAGCATAGCAGAAGCTGTTTCAATAGATCCTGCACCTTTTCCTACGACAGTAACTTCATCTGCAAGGTCAGTTCTTATTGTAGCCATATTTAAAGTACCTTCAATAGCATAAGGACTGTTATTTTTGACAAGCCTAGGGGATACACTGAGACTATCTTTAGATACTTCAGCTATTAGCTTAATAAGATAACCTTCTTTTTTAGCTAATTCAATAGCTTCAGAAGTAATCTTTGAAATTCCTTCTACTTTAACATCAGAATAAGTAGCTGGAACTTTAAAAATAGAATTAGCTAAAATTACTGTTTTACATGCTGCATCGATACCTTCAACATCTTGAGTTGGATCAGTTTCAGCTATTCCTAATTGTTGAGACTCTTCAAGAGTATTTTTATAGGATGATCCTTCAGTAGTCATTCTTGAAAGAATATAATTAGTTGTTCCATTTAAAATTCCAATAATCGAAGAAATATTTGAACTAGGTAAAGTTTCTTCAGCAAAATTTATAATAGGCATAGCTCCTCCAACAGAAGCTTCATACTTAAATTCAACATTATTTTTATCTGCAATATCTATCATTTCAGAAAAGAACAAAGCTAAATGACCTTTATTTGATGTTACAACGTCTTTTCCTGACTCAAAAGCTTTAATAGTTAATGATTTTGCAGGTTCACCATCATCAATATTAGTGGGAGTAGCTTCAACTAATAAATCATAATCAACCTGATTTAAAACATCTAAACCATTAACATCACAACCAAAGTCAGGATATTTAGATAGTGTTCCTTCTTTTTCCTTTGTTTCAATTAAGATTTTTTCATCTAATCCATCACCTGAAATAGCTGAAGAAGATGAATCAGCAACAGCTACTAACTTAAGGTTAACGTCAAATTTATCCTTAATATTATCTTTTTTAATGGATATTGCTTCAGCCACTCCTTTACCAACAGCACCAAATCCCATTAAAATTATTTTTAAATCTTTCATTTTTCTTCCTCTAAAAGTTTAAAAAACATTTTTAAAAAAATATTAATTTCTAAAACATATGATTTCATAAAGTATCTTATTTTAATATATTAATTAAGTATCTTATTATTAAGTATTATAACATATGGTATGCTTATACTTCATTTACAACTAAAAGACCTTTATCATCAGCAATATCTTGAATTTTATTGAGAACAATAGCTTTTTTACCAGCATCAGATTCAACAATAATCATAGCAGAAGATTCTAATTCTTCTTCAAGTTTAACATCAAGACCAACAACTGATACTCCTTCAAGAGCATTAATCTTATCCATTGTGTCTTTAATATCAGTATCAATAACATGACCAATTAAGATAGTACTGAGTTTTTCTTTTACAACTACTCCATCTAATTCAAGAATAGTTATATTCATTTCTTTTAATTTCTCTATAACTTGTTTAAGATTTCCTCTTTCACCTTCAATTGTTATCTGAACAGGAATCATTCCTCTTTCATTTTTAAAATCCCTTTGGTGAATAACAGTTACTAAATTTGTGCCAAGAGTACTAATTGGCTCAAGTACTGATAAAAGTTGCCCTGGAACATCTTGAAGTTCTAGAACTAAGTTCATTTTCATTTTATCACCTTTAAAAACAATGTTTCTATAATTTATACAATTAATATTTAATAAATAATAATATTTAACAAATAAATATAATAATATTTAATAAATATAATATAATAATACTTAATAAATGAATATAATTTATATGAATAATTTTATAAAGTAATGAATATCTAAATTTATAAAGTATTATACTATATTTATAAATTCTAAGTATTATACTCTATTTATATATAATCTGTTTATAGATATTTAAAAAATTTAATTAAAAATATTGATAATTTAAAAATATAAAATAACAATTTAATAAAAATAGATTATTGATAAAGATTTTATTCAAATGATTGAAATATATTGGATTATATATAAAATCTTAAGTTTTAAACCAATTAAACCTATCAAAATAGTTAATATTTAATTATATTTTTGATAATAATATATTATTATATTATAATAATATTTACTATTTTACTATTATATTCTATTAATTAATAATAGCCTTTTAATTAATATTAGTCTATAATTAAATTATTAAATTTATAATTAATAGTAGCATAGAATTAATTATAATTAACCATTATCATAATAATTAATGTTATATCTAATTAATCCATTCAGCTTTTTTAACTAGTAAATGACCATCTTTATCGGTTTTAGCATTTTTCATGATTTTTTCTGGATTTTTTTCATTAGATACATCTTTGCGTGTGAGATTAACATTATCAACTATGTAATGAGTTTCTTCAAGGTCCGGAATATTTTCAAGCGTCTTAGAAAAATCTTTAAGAATTTTTTCTGCATCTTTTTCAATTTTCATTATATAATATTTATTAATAAATTATATATAAAAGTTTTGTATTTTCATGATTATATGGACTAAAATATAAATAGAAGTTAAAAACAAATTCGCATTGATTTATCTATAAGTAAATAATTAATTATTTTTAATATAATACCTCAAAGCTTCTGTTTTAGGTTTATAATAACATATAAGAGCATAATAATCATTTTAAGTAGGTTTAGGACCATAAGATTCGAAATAACCTATAAACTTAAAGATCCATCTACTCCCATAAATACCATATGAATTATAATTATTATAAGTTGTTGAATATCCTATCATAGCCATATTAGATTCTAATTCACTACTTAAATAAGCAACATCTCCAAAATCACTGCACCAAGCAGTAATTTATTATTATTCAAAATATTAAAATTATTACCTAATTTGATTTGGATATTTAAATTTTTCTTAATGTAAATCTGCATATTTCTTGTTTAACAACAATTTATTAACATCTTTCCCCTTTAAATATACTTTTGCTAAGCAACGACCATATTGATCATGATTCTTTTATCATCAATATCTAATGTTACTTTTTTACCTAATAATAATATGATGTTTTTCATTTTAAGTGTAAAAACCATGATGAAAAAAATTAGGTAAATTATAAATAGTTTGGAATATAATATATCGTTAGGTGTGTGAGAATTATGGTAACCACAACAAAAATTTATGATAAATATCAAACTGTTATTCCTAAAGAGATAAGACAAAAATTAGATATCACTAAAGAGGATATTGTAGAATGGAGATTATTAGAAAATAATGACATTAGAATTAACATTAGAAAAAAATCAGATTTTAAAGATATCATTGGAATGATTAATACAAAAAAACCTACTGATGCTGTTGAATTAAAGAAAAAAGCACAAAAAGGTGAAAAAATTGATATTCATTGATGCTTCATTCATAATAGGTTTAATGAATAAAAAAGATCAATGGCATGATAAAGCTTTAGATTTGGTAGATTTTTGCGAAAAAAAAGAAAAATTCACTTCTAATTTAGTTATAACTGAAATTTTAAATAGTGTAGGAACATATATTGGAGGAAAAGGTGGAAAACTCCTTTATGATAACTTAAAAGATAATTATACTATATATGATGAAAATAGAGAAATATATGATTTAGCTATTTATACATTCAGACACTTCAATGGAAATATAGGATTTGCTGATTGTGTTAGTATAGAAATTATGAAAAAGCATAATATAAATCAGATAGTATCATTTGATTCTGATTTTGATAAGATAAAAGGAATTAAAAGAATTTTTTAAAGAAAATATTAGAATCAGATTAGTTTTTATAAGAAACTAACAACTTATAAAGACTAAAAACATTATAAAGAAATCTATTTTTTAATATGCTTGAATCTAAAATACATAAAGATTATAAAATATCAAATCTCAAAATATAATATTCTTAATTCTAGAATTGCTTCCCATTAAAACTAAAAACACAGAAATATTTATTAAATGTCACAGAAGAAGAATTATTAACTGTTGATGAGTAGGTCTTCGTTTTGCTATAAAATAAATGATTAAAATAATGCCTGATGGAGAAATTGTTAGTAATAGCAGATCTTAATATATTTTTTCTCTTAATAATCCATTTATCATTTCAGCATATCCTTCATTATCAAAAAAAAGTTCTATATCATAATATCCTTCTTCACAAAACAGATATACACTTTTTTCATTTTTTTCTACATCAATAATATTTTCAAAGTAAACCCCTATATCTTTCCCATCTATATTTTTTAATATTATACATTCATCATCTAATATTATTTCATTCATATTTTTATAATCATAGTCTAAAAATCCTGAGGGGAATATATAAATATTATTATAATTTTTTATTATTACTTCACAATAAACTCCATTCATTAAATCACGGAATAATTGGATTTTCCTATTTTCTTCATCCAATTCTTTATTTTTATTTATTGCTGTATTTATCATATTTTTTTTATCCTAATTTTAGTTTTAGACTTGTTATTTTGTATTTCATACCATAATCATAAAACAATTCATTATTTTAAATAGTTATTCCTAATTTCATCGATCTTTTTATTTAAATCAATATCTTTTAAAACTTTTTTAATTAATATTTTATGAATTCCTGAACCATATTGAGCTGCTTTTTTAGGACGTTCTGCTATTTCCTTATCGATACCTATATCAATAGCTATATCTCTTAAAATTCTTTTTCTAAGTAAATCTTCATCAGAATTAATTTTATATTTAATTGGGATTTTAAGAGCAAAGTTAACTAATTTTTCATCTAGATAAGGAACTCTAAGATCAACACCATTAAAAGTAGCTATCTTATCATCTCTTTCAAAGTTAACATCATAACCATACTCAATATCATGAATCATGCTTTTTTGAGTGAATTCAGGACCTTTTTCTTTAAAAGTAGTTAAATATTTGTAATATCCACCAAATAATTCATCTGCGCCTTGACCTGCTAAAGTAATTGATATTCCATCATTAGAAGCCATTTTTGTAGCTAGATATAAAGTCATTCCAACTCCAATTTTCATAAGGTTAGGTTCTTCAATAGCATCTAAAACAGGGTTTAAACTTTCTCTAACAAGAGTTTCATCAATAATGGTTGTTTTAATAGGAAAATCTAAACTTTTAGCAACTTTTTTAGCATATTTCAAATCTTCAGAGCTTTCAACTCCAACAGTGTATAGGTTAACAGAAATATCATCTGAAATATTTTTAAGTAAAGTAGCTAATATTGTGCTATCAACTCCTCCAGAAAATATTAATCCAACTTTATCTGTGTTTAAGACCCTTTTATAAGTTGAGTAAGTGAGTAGATTTATTAAAGAATATTTTATCTCATCATAACTCATTTTATTAATATCAAGATACTTTAATTCATTATTTTGATTTTTTGATATATTAAATTTTGATATATTGCCATTATAAAGATTATAATAATCATTATCCCATGGATTATTTTTTGGAGCGATTAAATCCCAATTATATAGAATATAACCTGGTTTTAATGATTTAATTTCTGAATCTTTAATACCAATTTTCCATAATGCTTTTTTTTCAGAGCTAAAAGAATTAAATGAATTATTGTTGATATGGTAATATAATGGTTTAATACCTATACTATCTCGAGCAATACCTAAATTTTCACCATCAAATACAGCGAAACTATATTCACCATCAATAATTTTAATAGATTTAATAATTGCTTCTTTTAAATTTGAGTGTTCTTGAAGGAATTTATACATTATTTTAGATAATAAAAGCCCATGATTTAAATTTTTATCTTCATTTTCATTTAGACAGTCTTTTGTAAACGAAGAATTAGTATAATTATTATCAATGTTATTATTTTTATTAAAGTTATTATCAATATCACTATTATTAATACTATTATTATTAGTGTTATTAATATTATTAATATGATTATTATTAGTGTTATTTTTATTATTAATATGGCTTTTATTATTAATATGGTTATTATTAGTGTTATTAATATTGTTAATATAGTTATTATTAATATTACTATCCAATAAATTATTCAATTCATTTATATTATAAATTATTCCATCAAAAGCTAAAACAATGCTTTTATAACGAATAGGTTGCGATTCATTAATTTTAAACTTATCAGAATAGTTAGAACCAATTCCTAAATTATAATCATCTTTAGAAGAAATATTACAGAATTTATCATTATAAATATAGCTATTATCTGATAAAAGAAATATTCCAGAAATATAATCTTTTTTAAAAGATTTAAAGTTAGATTTTAATGATTTTAGCATGAGATGCAAAATATTTCCATTAAATAATCCTTGTAATCCAACTATCCTAGTCATCGTATCAATATTTCCTAATATTTCCCATATATAAAATAATTATTATATTAGCTAATTATTATATTAAATATTATATTCAATAATTACATTAAAATAATATACAATATCAAGTATAAAATAGTAGTAATTAATATAAAATAACATTAAAGTAATATAAATTATATTAAAATAATCATATTAAATTTAAATATACTAAATTTAAATATTAAATTTAAATATATTGAATTTAAAAATGTTTAATTAGATATCATAAAAAGGAATATAATCAGCAGGATCATCAGAACAAGCTTTACAGATTTCAGTAGAAATTCTTCCTTTTTTATCGATTATCTCATTACTATCAGCATTACTACCTAAACAAGCTTTACAGCCTTCAGGTACTACATCTTTCTCTTTATGTAACATACACAATATGTCTTCAGCTTTTGTTCTTCTACAAATTTCACACATTCTTGGGATTAGCTCTCTTTTATCAACTTTTTCGTTTTTTAAATCATAAGCTAAATCTTTTATCATTTCTAAAATTTCATCACAAAAACCCACCTCATTTCCTCTCTTATCACTAAGATATTGAGAAACAGCAGGCTGTGTAATATCTAAAACTGCAGAAATTTCTTTTTGTTTCATTCCTAAACTAAAAAGTTCTTTAGCTAAAACAGATCTTATTCCAGGTATTAAATACCATACAACAATTTCACATGGAGGTTTCATTTTTTAACAACTCTTTTCCAATGATTTTTTAATTATTATCCAATTTATTATAATTATCTAATTTAATCTTTTAATTATTACTTAATAATTATCATCTAATTTATTATAATTATCCAATTTATTATAATATTTCTTTTTAATTATTATAAAAATATATATATATAAAAAGTACTTGTTTATAAAACATTCTTATTTATTTTTTTTAAGGGATTCAATTTCTTTTTCTAAATATTCTTGTTTTTCAACAAGCTTTTCTAATTTTTCTTCAACTGGATCAGGAAGTTTTTGATGTTCTTGATCCATTGCACACTTTCTTTTTTCATGAACAACTCTTCCTGGAACACCTACAACAGTTGAGCCCATAGGAACATCTTTTAAAACAACAGAACCTGCTCCAATCTTTGAACCATTACCGAGATATATATTACCAATTACAAGTGCACCTGATCCAATAACAACACCATTACCAACAGTAGGATGTCTTTTTTCTTTAACTGTACTTGTTCCACCAAGCACAACACCTTGATACATTAAAACATCGTCCCCTATTTCTGCAGTTTCACCAATAACCACACCCATTCCATGATCAATAAAAACCCTGCGGCCAACTTTAGCAGCTGGATGAATCTCAATACCTGTAAAAAATCTATTTATAGATGCAATAAGTCTTGCTGAGAAATAATGACCATGATTCCATAAATAATGAGAAATTAAGTGATACCAAATAGCATGTATTCCAGAATAGCAGAAGAAAATTTCAAATGAGCTTCTTGCTGCAGGATCTCTAATATGCACCATTAATAAATCTTCTTTAATTCTTTTAAACATAATAATCAATTTACAATAATTTATAAATATTATATATAAACCATACAGACTAGTAAAAATATATTACTAGTAAATGAATTATTAATATTAAATAATTAACATTAAAATAATAAATATTAGAAATATCTATATTAGAACTATCTCATTATAATATATAATCCCCTATAATGTTCCATATATAATATAATTTTATTAATAGTGTTTATTAAAAGTAATATCATTAAAATATAATTATATGATTAAATCATAGCCATATAATCTAAATATATATTAATATATAATATATTGATATAAGCTATTAATATATAACTTATTACTATAGGTCATAAATTAAATATAATTAATCACTTAATAAATGGCTAATCTGATCAGTTGTAATAATCCCTTCTACTTTAAAATCATCATCAACTACAGGCAAACAAGAAATATCATTCTCTCTCATTTTTCTTGAAATTGAGTCTATAGTTTCATCAGATTTACAAGTAATTACATTCTTTGTCATTATTTCATCTAGACTACTACAATTAAGAGCTATAGATTTAGACAAATCCCATGCTGTAACAATACCAAGTAACCTATTATCTTCATCAACAACAGGAAGATGAGTTACATAATCAGCCATCATAAGCATTGCAACATCTTTAAGCTCCATATCCTTTTTAATGGCTGAAACATTCTCATCCATAAGATCTTCCGCTAAGGTATTAGTTAAAAAGTTAGCCACAACATAGTTAAGTTGCCCTCCTTCTAAAAGAAATGCATCATGACCATAAGTAGATTTCAATTCAGCATAGCTAACATCAACATTATTAGCATTCAAAGCCATTAAAACATCTTTTAATTGATCTGGAGGATAAAGCCAATCAGAATCAATGGCTATTATTTGAACCTTAGATTTAATATTCCTAAAACCTTCAATTAAGGAGCCATTACTTGAAAGATCAAAATAATCTATAGCTTTAGTTATATAAAGATAAGAATTAGCATCAAAACGCTTAACAAATGCATCTCCCTGATAGTGAAGGTAGCTCTCTACCTGGAAATCCATAGAAAAATCATAACTAACTTCTTTTTTATCTTTAAGATCTCTTCCAAACTTTTCATACATTGATTCATCACTAAGATAAGTAATATGGGCTATCATCCTAGCTAAAGCTAGTCCATTTCTTGGACCAATTTCTTTGTCATAATAATCCCCATCATTCCAATGAGGATCTGTAATTATTGCTTGACGCCCTACTTCATTGAAAGCTATTTGTTGAGGTGAAGAGTGAGCTGTGGTTGCTATAGGGATAGCTTTTTTAACCATATCAGGATAAGAAACAATCCATTGCAAAACTTGCATTCCACCCATAGATCCACCGACAACAGCTAATAGTTTATCGATGTTTAAGTTTTCTACAAGTTTTTTTTGCGCTTTGACCATATCTTTAATAGTGATAACTGGAAAATCTAGATTATATGTTTTACCTGTAGCAGGATTTATAGAAGATGGTCCAGTTGACCCACTACAACCTCCAAGAATATTAGAGGAAATAATAAAGTATTTTTCACTATCAAGTGCTTTTCCAGGACCTATTAATATCTCCCACCAGCCAGGTTTTCTATCTTCATCATGCCAACCTGCAGCATGTGCATCACCAGACAATGCATGGCAAACTAAAATAGCATTATTTTTTTCCTTATTTAATTTACCATAGGTTTCATAAGCTATAGTAACATCTTTGAGAACCTTTCCTGATTCTAATTTTAAATCTTTATCCATGTTGAAAAATTTAGTTTCAACAGAACCAACAGACTCTTTTTTCATAGTAACAACATATATTATATTTTTCATTAATATTAATTTTTCTAATAGATTTTATTTTATTATAGTTTATTTTATACACTTTGTTTTAATATATTAGTTTAACATATTATAATTTAATATATTACAATTTAATATATTACAATTTGTTTTAATATATTAGTTTACATATTATTATTTATTTTAATATATTTATTTTAATTATATTTTATTTTAATTATATATAATTTAATATTATTTTTAATATAACCTATAATTTATTTTAACTGTTAATTAAATACATTTAATATTATATAATATTACAATAGTTATAATTTAAGTTAGAATCTTGATATTAAGAATAAAATTAATCTTAATAAATAAGAATAAATATTAAATTTAAATATTAGATGTAAATATTAGATGTAGCTATTAGATTTAAACATTCAATTTAAATATTAAACTTAAATAAGAAATTTAAGAAACAAGTATTACATTTTAATATAAAAATCATAATAAAAATATAACTATAGTAATATTTATTATATTAGTAAATTTTGATTAATAAATATTTTGATAAAAAGTAAGAATTAAAAATAAAAAATTAGAAAAAAAGTTAAAAAACAAATTAAATTAATATAAAAGTTATTAGCTAATATTTTTTAGCTAATAAAAGTTTATTTAAAGTAAATTTATTTAATAATTTAACATTTAACTATTGAATTAATTAATAGCTTTATTTAATGCTTGATCAATATCAGCTATAATATCTTCAACATCTTCCACTCCAACAGATAATCTAATAGAATCAGGAGTAACACCAGTAGTTAATTGTTCTTCTGGGCTTAATTGAGAATGAGTAGTTGAAGCTGGATGTATGACTAAAGATTTAGAATCTCCAATGTTAGCTAAGTGAGATAATAATTCAACACCATTTATGAACTTTTTACCTTCTTCAATTCCACCTTTAATACCAAAACCAACTAAAGCACCGAATCCTCCTTTTAAATATTTTTTAGCATTTTTATGAGATGGATCGTCCTCAAGTCCAGGATAAGTTACCCAAGAAACAGCATCATGACCCTTTAAGAATTTAGCTACTTCAAGAGCATTTTCACTATGTTGTTTAATTCTTAAAGATAAAGTTTCAGTTCCTTGTAATAACAAGAATGCATTAAATGGACTTAATGTTGGTCCAACATCTCTGAGGAAGTTTCCTCTAGCTTTTATTATATAAGCTAATTCACCGAAAGCTTCAGTATATACTAAACCATTATATGCAGGGTCTGGAGTTGTAAATTCTGGGAATTTTCCATTAGCCCAATCAAATTCACCACCAGTAATAATTAACCCTCCAAGAGTAGTACCATGACCACCAAGGAATTTAGTAGCAGAGTCAACAACAATATCTGCACCATGTTCTATTGGTTTTACAAGTCCAACAGCAGAAGTATTGTCAACAATTAAAGGAATATCATTTTCATGAGCTATTTTAGCTAATCCTTCAAAGTCAGGAACATCTAATTTAGGGTTTCCTAGTGATTCAGCAAATAATGCCTTAGTATTTGAATCTATAGCATTTGCATAAGCATCTAAATCTTGAGAATCAACAAATTTAACTTCACGCCCAAAATTAGGGAAAGTATTATTGAATAAAGAGTAAGTACCACCATAAAGGTTGTCACCAGATACAATATTTTCCCCTACACTAGATAAGTTTAATATTGAAGTTGTTATTGCAGCAGCTCCTGATGAAAAGGATAAACCTGCAATTCCTCCTTCAATAGCTGCAACTCTCTGTTCAAGAACATCATTAGTTGGATTTGTTAATCTTGAATAAATCTGTCCAAATTCTTGAAGTGCAAAAAGATTTGCTGCATGATCTGTATCATTAAAAACATACGAAGTTGTTTGATATATAGGCACAGCTCTTGCACCAGTTACTGGATCTGGTTCTTCTTGTCCAGCATGTAATTCATTAGTCCTGTTTCCATATTTTTTGTTATTATCTTCAGTCATTTTAAAAACACCTTTAATTTTGAGAATTTTAATGTTATTAAATTTAAATCTATTTTAACATTAATCTATCTTTAATATTAATCTATATTAATATAAGTTTAAATATATATTATGTACTATATACTAGTTTTAATAGGATACTAGTTTTAATATTTTTACTATAACTGTTATTTAACTAGATAAAACTTGACATAATAGGATTATCAATATAATACTTATTAGCTATTAATTAAGATTTATATCTAATTAATCTACTATTTTGTATATTTTATACTTTTATATCCTATTTAGAGATATTAAATATATTGTTTCTAATTAATGAAAATTAAAATTTAATATAGAATTCAATTATTATCAGTATTAAGAAAATTATTATACATTATAATCAATATTACTATTCTAAATCAGTATTATTTATCATTTATCCTAAATCAATATTATTTCATATTATATTTAATTTAATAGATTGTTTAATAGTTTAATAAATATTTGATAATATTATACATAGATTTTCTACTTATGCATATAATGTTTTTTTCTTAATATAACAGTGTAATATAACTATTGTTATATTTTACTTATAAATGTTTTGGTTAGTTAACAATGATAAAAAAATAAGGAAGAATGAAAATATAATCATCCCTCAAATAAAATTTTAAAATTAGATAGATAATTTATATTATTGTCTTTTTTTGTATGTTACTAGTATTTTTATTTTAACTTGTTTTCCAACACCTAAATTCTTAACTTGAACCTTTAAAACCCTAGATTTAGTACTAAACTGATACTTAACAATTTTACTAGTCTTAGACAATTTCTCCAAATACCAATTCTTAAAATACTTAACATAATCCTTAGAACCTAAAGCAGATCCCACATTTTTAATAGTGTAAACTTTACTATAAAGATTAAAACCTCTATACTTCCCTACTTTAACAAGCTTAGAAATCTTAACAATCCTAATCTTAACTTTCCCAATAACATCAAAAGTTTTACTAACATTAAAACCAAGATAATCATTATTACCAGCAAAAGAAACCTTCATAGTAGATTTTCCAGCCTTTTTCGGAGTATAGGAAAGTTTCCAAACACCAATATTATTAGTAGTAACTTTATAAGTTTTACCATCAACAATAACAAGAACACTAGTATTAGCCAATGGTTTACCACCACTAGTCAAAACACCAGAAACAGTAATCGATTTTCCTACTTTAACATTACTTGGAATATTAACACTAGAATTAGTAGCTAACTTACTAACATTAAAAGCCTTATTTTCAACAAAACCATCATACCGACTATCACCCTGATAAAAGAGAGATAAATTAAAGACACCAGAATGTTCAGGAGTATAATTTAAACCCCAACCACCATCAGAATCAGTAGTTACATTAAAAGACTCACCACCAACAATAACACTAATAATAGCATCAGATATTGGATTATTATTCTCATCAGATAAAAAACCAGAAATTAAAACTGTTTCATTGACCTTAATATCTACAGGAATAACAATACTAGAATTACTAGCTAACTTAGTAACTTCAAAACTTGTACTATTAATAAAACCAGTAAAATTAGCAGCATCAGATCCAGTATAATTAACAATAACATTATAATTTCCTGTATGATTAGTTAAATGACTCACAGTCCAATTACCACCAGTAGAATCCACAGCAACATTATTGTAAATTTTGCCATCTACAGTAACATTAACACTACCGATACCAGTGAAATTAGCTAACTGACCAGTAATAACCCCAGTATCACCAATATGAACATCATCTGGAACCAATATAGTACTGTTAGTACTATTCTTCAACACAGAAAAACTACTAGTATTAGTAAATGATGTGTAATTATCATTACCAGAATAATTAACAGTTACTGTGATGTTTCCTGTACGATTAGTCAAATAAGTTAAATTCCAACCACCAGTACTATTAATAACAACATTTTCATAAAGGTTACCATCAACAGTAACATTCAACAAATCAGAACCATTACCAGCATAATTATCCAACTGACCACTAATAACAGCAATAGTACCAACATGAACATCATCTACACTAATAGTAGAATTAGTATCAGCCTTTACATTAAATGTAAAACCCACATTCTGACTATCCAAAGTCGCAGCAAAAACATTCGCATTATCTCCAACTTTAGACACAGTCCAATTATCAGTAAAATTACTAAGATTATTAACAGTGAAATTCACCCCATTATAAGTACCATTCACCACAAAATAAGGCAAATACTCAACACCACTATTATTCATACTAGTGTTCAGTACTAAAAACGCAAAACTAACATCATCACCAAATTTAACACTATCCAAACTAGTAAGATTAGTAACATTCAAAATAAAATGATTAACAGTATCAACACCTAAAGTTTTGCCAGTTATGTCATTAACACCCCACCAATTATAATTAAAACTACTATTGTCATTAAAGCTAGTAATATTCACTCCAACAGGAGACAATATACGATTATACTCAACAGTAACATTAACCAATGAACCATTTTTAAGACCATTGAAATTCAAACCAGTATTATTAGCAAAGATATTATTACCCCTGATAATAAAATCAGTCACATTAATAGCAGCACCATTATTAAAAAAAATAAAACCATTACCACTAGTAGCATTTATAGTATTATTCAAAAACAAAACACCACCAACATTAATATTATCAGAATAAACAGACACACCATAACGCACTCCAGTGATGTTGTTGTTGGCGAAGGTTATATTGGTGTTGTTGTTGCTGGATGCATACAGATAAACACCATGCGTTGTTCCTGTGATATTGTTATTGGCAAAGGACATATTGGTATTTACTGCTGAATAGTCATACAGACAAACACCATAGCCTGATGTTCCTGTGATATTGTTATTGGCAAAGGACATATTGGTATTGTTACTGCTGTATGCAATCAGATAAACACCATTGCCTGATGTTCCTGTGATATTGTTATTGGCGAAGGTTATATTGGTGTTGTTGCTGCTGCCTACAGACAGAGCAACACCAGAGGCTCCTGTCATATTGTTATTGGCAAATGATATATTGGTATTGTTACTGCTGAATGCATACAGCTCAACATCTCGTGATGTTCCTGTGATGTTGTTGTTGGCGAAGGTTATATTGGTGTTGTTGCTGATGATTACATACAGATAAACACCATTGCCTGATGTTCCTGTGATATTGTTATTGGCGAAGATTATGTTGGTATTGTTACTGCTGGTTGCACCCAGATAAACACCATACGTTGTTCCTGTGATGTTGTTGTTGGCGAAGGTTATATTGGTGTTGTTGCTGCTGGATGCAGACAGCAAAACACCTCGTGATGTTCCTGTGATGTTGTTTCCATCAAAAGTCAAATTACGTAAACCCTTAGAATTAATACGAACACCATTAGAATTACTATAACCATTACCACGTATACTATTATTAATAAAAGAAACAAAAGAAATAGCCATACCATTACCATTAACAAAAACAGCACCATAATCACTATTACTAACAGAAGAAACAATAACATTATCCTCAATCAATATATTCGATAAATTACCACCAGAACTACTAATATTAATACTAACACCACTAGTAGTAATATTATTACCAGTAACCGTTAAATCACTACTATTACCAACAATAGCACTAGTATAACCAGTGATAGTTAAATTAATAAGTTTAACATTGGATGCAGTGATATTAAACAAAGTACCAGACCCATTGATCTTAACATTACCACTACTATTACCTACTATAGTAGCATTACGAGTAATATTAATCTGACCCATAGAATACTCACCATCATCAAGATTAATAATCACCTCATCAGGAGTACTATTATCAATAACACCCTGCAAACTACTATTTGTAATATTACCACTACTAAAATAATACTCATCTGCACTAACACTAGACACACTAAACAAAAATAAAAAAACTAGTACCAAAACAAACGAAACAAAAAACTTATTAAACAAAACACTTTTCATAATTTTATTTTTCATTATTTTTTTACCTCCTGATCCATATCAATCAAATATAAAAAAAACATAACACAATGAAAAATGAACACTCACTATGTCAGAATATATAATATAAAAATACTCCTATATAAATATTACTACCTAAAAACAAAAAACAATAGCTACCCCGTCTCTAAACTAAAAATAAAAGAAAAATAAAAAGTAAAATAACTATCACAAAAAAATAAACCAATATAGTATTAGACAAAACTTTTGAAAATAATAATGCAAATAGGATATTAATAAAATTCAGCTAAATCTAATTTAAGAGATTTTAAACAATTTAATAATTATTATCATTTTCAAATCAATTGTCGAGTACTATATCTACTAAAAAAATAATATAAAAAAAATAAAATATAAAAAATTATAAATCTGAAATGACGATGACTCACAATTACAAGTTCAATGAACAAAAATCTAAATTTAAAAGTATTTTTGAACAAAATAGTATATTATAATTTTTTAGAAATTGTTCATCTTAATATATATAGTAATTGAACAAAGATTATTTTAAGTCATCCCAAAAATAAAAAAATAAAAATGGAAAAATACTCTCTTTAAAAATAAAAATTTAAATATATTTAATTCTGTTTTTGTGTTTTTATAAAAAATAATAATGTAATATAAAATATTTTATAATTATAAATATTATTTTATTTTTATTTCTTTTGTTTGTTTTCTTGAACTCTAAATTCAACAATTTTTCTTATTAAATCATATGGTATAGGTTCATCATACTGGAATTGGACAGTGCCTTTAGATGTTTTGTATTTTGAAAGATCATCTTTAAAGTTTTCAATTCCACTTGGGTTTGGATAAAATCCAATATGTTTTTTATAGGCTGCAAAATGAACTAAATTTTTGTTTAAGTAAAAAGTAGGTATTCCCCAACTTATTTTTTCAGTAGCCTCAGGTGCAACTTCTTTTATTGTTTTTCTAATTTTTTCTAAGATTTTCTGAATATTTTCGGGATAATTTGATATATATTCATCAATAGTATCAACACTATTTTCTCCCATAATTTCACCATTTAACACTTTATAGAAAATATTATTAGTATATGTTATGTTTTTTATAACTATTATTTTTTGCACTATATTTTTATTCTTTCTTATTATCATTGTTTTGATTATTATTGATTATTATTAGTTATTATTAGTTATTGCTGGTTATTACTGGTTATTACTGGTTATTATTATCAATATTATTATTATTATTATTATTATTATTAATGAAAGTAGTATAATTATTAGTTTTACTTATTAGTATTGTTATTAATATTATTATTAGTATTATTATTAAGATTAGTATTGATATTACTATTAATATTAGTATTAATACTACTATTAAATTATTTTAACAAAACTCAAAAATAATTACATTTATATATAATGATAACAAATATAACAATTGTTATATTATATGTTTTTGTTATATTATGTATTTTATGTTATTATATTATACCTCTTGTATAATCTACATCTAAATACTATAACTATCAACATTTATATACTATAATTATTAATATAACAATTGTAATATAAACTATTAATTATATTTTCATTTTATTTAAGCATTTTGTGTGGTTTATGGAATATTAAAAATATTTTTAATAGCAAATATTAACTAATAGAAATAATATATAAAATCAAAGAGGTAAAAAATGTTAATATATAATACAATGAAGCGGGAAAAAGAGTTCTTTGGAAAAAAAAAATATAACAAAAACATTAATCTCTTTGTTTGTGGCCCCACAGTTTATGATGATGCTCATATAGGGCATGGTCGAACATATATAGCCTTTGATATGATAAAATCCTATTTAGAATTTATTGGATACTCAGTATTTTATATAGAAAATATTACTGACATTGATGATAAAATTATCATGCGAGCTAAAGAGAATAATACTGACCCTGCAGATTTAGCTATATATTACGAAAAAAGGTTTAAAGAAGATATGAAAAAGCTTAATGCTGATTCTGTAAATCTTTATCCTAGAGCTACATATCATATGAATGAGATTTTCAATCAAATTCAAGTATTAATTGATAAAGGATTTGCTTATGAAACTGAAACTGGAGTTTATTTCGAAACTTCAAAATTTAAAGATTTTGGGAAACTTTCTAACAGAGATTTAGAAAAGCTTGATTCTCATAGAATAAATGTTGATTCAACAAAAAAAGATCCTAAAGACTTTGCTTTATGGAAAAAAACCAATGAAAATCCATACTATGAATCCAAATGGGGAAATGGTAGGCCTGGTTGGCATATTGAAGATACTGCAATAACTGAAAAATACTTTGGTCCTCAATATGATATTCATGGTGGAGGTCTTGATTTAATATTCCCACATCATGATGCAGAAATAGCACAGATGGAAGCAATTTCTGGAAAAGAACCACTAGTAAAATATTGGATGCATACAGGATTCTTAAATGTTGATGGTGTTAAGATGTCAAAATCCCTTGGAAACTTTATAACAATTAGAGATTTACTTGAAAAATGGGATCCTATGGCATATAGACTTTTCGTACTATCAACCCACTATAGAAGTCCTATTGATTTTTCTTCAAAATCATTAGAACAAGCCTCAAAAAATCTTGATAGATTAAATAAAACAATAGAGAGCTTAAAAGACACTTCAATAAAATTAGAAGAATTTTCTTCCATTGAAATTATCAATGAAACAAATGAAATAGAGTCTAAAAATTCTAAGAATACTTTAGATAATAACTTAGATAAAAATAGATTAGATAAAGATAATTTAAATAAAAATAAATTAGATAAAAATAATTTAAATAAAGTTAATTTAGCTAAAGAAGAATTTTTAAAAAATATGGATGATGATTTTAACACTCCAAAAGCATTAGCTACAATTTTAAGCTTTACAAAAACTATCAATAGCAATATTAAAATAATAAATGAGAAAGAAGCTAACGAACTTGGTATAGATGATTATAAATTTATTCAAGAATCTTTATCTCTTTTGAAAGATTTTAATTCTGTATTTAGGCTTGATTTATTTGATAAAAAAGAGGAAGTTGAAGAAGATAAATCTTCTGAGTTATTAGAAATTATAATAAACACTAGAGAAAAATTAAGAGAATCTAAAAATTATCAATTATCTGATGAAATCAGAGATAAATTAAATGAAATAGGAATTAATATCGAAGATTGAGAAAAATCAATACCAGAAATTGAGAAAAATCAATATCCGAGACCAGATAACTATTTCAAAAGATTAAGAATAATTTATTTCAAAATTATTAAGATAATCATAGATTAAAAAAGAAATATATTGAGATGAAAAAATGACTAGTAAAAAAATTGCAAACAATGTATCTGAATTAGTAGGAAATACACCATTATTAAAAATAAATAATCAAGACCCTGATTTAAAAGCAGAGCTAGTAGGTAAATTAGAGTCTTTTAATCCACTTAGCAGTGTAAAAGATAGAATTTCTGTTGGAATGATTGACAAAGCTGAAGAAGAAGGTTTAATAGATAAAGACACAGTACTTATCGAACCAACCAGTGGAAATACTGGTATTGGACTTGCTTTTGTTGCAGCTAGTAGAGGTTATAGACTTATTTTAACTATGCCCGATACAATGTCAATTGAAAGAAGAAAGTTGTTAGCTATCTTTGGAGCAGAAATTGTATTGACCCCTGGAGCAAATGGAATGAATGGTGCAATAGCAAAAACTGATGAATTGTTAGAAGAGATTGATAATAGTTTCTCAGTTCGTCAATTTTCAAATCCAGTGAATGTTGAAACACACTATAATACTACAGCTGAAGAAATCTGGAATGATACTGATGGAAATGTTGATATTGTTGTAGGTGGTGTAGGTACTGGAGGTACAGTAACTGGAGTAGGTAAAAAATTAAAAGAAAGTGATAAAAATCCTGATGTTAAAATCGTTGCAGTTGAACCTGCATCTTCACCAGTACTATCTGGAGAAAATCCAGGACCTCATAAAATACAAGGAATAGGAGCAGGATTTGTACCTGACATATATCAAAGTGAGTTAATTGATGAAATTATTCAAGTAAAAGATGAAGATGCTTCAAAAACCATGTTAAGCTTAGCTGCAAAAGAAGGAATTCTTGTAGGAATCTCATCAGGAGCTGCAGCATATGCAGGGATTCAATTAGCTAAAAAAGAGGAGAATAAAGGAAAAAGAATAGTAGTAATATTACCTGATACTGGTGAAAGATATCTTTCAATGGATTGGGTATTTGAAGATATTTATAAAGAATATTCTGATGTATTATAAATAAAAATCAGATTTTATAAGTCTATCTATTTATATGTCTGTATATAGGTCTGTATACAGGTCTGTATATTTTATTTTCTAATATCAATAATATTTCTAATATTGAATATATTAAAAAGACCTATATATTATATAATTATTAAATATTCTTTTTATCTTCATATATTTTAAATTCTTAAATTATCTTAAATTATACTATACGAAAATTGTATACGAAAATTGTTTTTATAAAGTTATAACTATATTAATCAGTTAAACTATATTAATCAAGTTAATTAATAATGATTATAAGTTAAAAAATCATATTAAAACTATAAATATCTCTAATAAAAATATTTTTAATAAAGATATCTTTAATAATAATATATCTAATAAAAATACATTCAATACTAATATATCTAATATTAATATATCTAATAAAAAAATAGAATAATAAAAATAAAGTTTTTTTAGAATAATGAGAATAATAAGAATAATAAAAATATATTTAAAAGTATAATTTAAAATTCTATTAAAATTATATTTAAAAAATAAATATATTATTAAATTTTCAATAGTTTTAATATAAAAGAAAAAGATAATAACTATTGATATATTACTGATTAATTTTTATATATAATGATAAAAAATAACCTAAAATTTAATATTTAAATAAATAATAAAAATATTATATAATAAAATTATATAATAAAAAATATTATATAGTAAACTAATCAAAGGAGCGATATTATGATATATATGGATCATTCAGCCACAGCACCTGTGAGAAAAGAAGTATTTGAAGTTATGGAACCCTATTTTACAAAATCTTTTGGAAATGCATCTACGTTCTATTCTCTTGGAAGAGAAGCAAAAGCAGGAATGGAAGAAGCTAGAGAAAATGTAGCTAAATTAATTGGTGCAAATAATGATGAAATAATATTTACAAGTGGTGGAACTGAATCTGACAATATTGCTATCCAAGGAATTGCTTATAAACTAAATAATGCTGGGAAAGGAAACCATATTATAACCTCAGCTATCGAACATCCTGCAGTAATGGAAACCTGTTCTGCACTTGAAAAAAAAGGATTTGAAGTTACTTATCTTCCAGTTTATGAAGAAGGAATTGTTAAAGTAGAAGATTTAAAATCAGCAATAAAGGAAGAAACTATACTAATAACAATCATGCATGCTAACAATGAAATTGGAACAATTCAACCTATAGCAGAAATTGGAAAAATAGCTAAAGAAAACAATATTAAATTCCACAGTGATGCAGTTCAAAGTGTTGGAAAAATCCCAGTTGATGTAAATGAATTAAACGTTGATTTATTATCTATATCATCACACAAAATATATGGACCAAAAGGAGTTGGAGCATTATATATAAGGAAAAGAACTAGATTAGAACCTATCTTATATGGAGGAGGTCAAGAAAAAGATTTATCTCCAGGTACTGAAAATGTTGCAGGAATCGTTGGTTTAGGTGAAGCTTGTAGACTAGCAAAAGAAGAATTAGATGAAAATATTCCTTATATAACAAATCTTAGAAATAAGCTAATTGATGGAATATTAAATTCTGTTGAAAAGTCTTATATAAACGGAAATATTGAAAAAAGGCTTCCAGGAAATATAAATTTCAGATTCACAGGAATTGAAGGCGAATCATTAGTACTTATGCTTGATGCGAAAGGAATTGATGGTTCAACTGGGTCCGCATGTTCATCTAAGAAACTTACTGCTTCCCATGTTTTAAAAGCTATAGGTTTAGAAGATGTTGATTCACACGGGTCTTTAAGATTAACAATTGGTCCTGAAAATACAGAAGAAGAAGTTGATACTGTTATTAAAGAAATACCTCCAATTGTTGAAAAACTTAGAAGTATGTCTTCAATCTGGGAGA
Organism: Methanobrevibacter arboriphilus; assembly: GCF_019669925.1. Lineage (NCBI taxonomy): Archaea > Methanobacteriati > Methanobacteriota > Methanobacteria > Methanobacteriales > Methanobacteriaceae > Methanobrevibacter > Methanobrevibacter arboriphilus. The sequence continues at coordinate 157,042 of NZ_AP019779.1, read as the reverse complement.
AAGAAGAGTCTTTATTGAAAGATAATACAAAAAGATGTGATATCTGATTAATATACTATATAATATACTTATATAATTAGATGTTAATTATCTCTTAAAAGTAAAATCTTATAAACATTAAAAAATAAATATAAACAATTAATACTATCAAATAAGATATTATATTATCAAATAGAAAATTTTTAAGGTGAAAATATGTACTCAGAAAAGGTTATGGATCATTTTACTAATCCTAGGAATGTAGGGGAAATTGAAAATCCTGATGGAGAAGGAACTGTAGGAAACCCTACTTGTGGAGATATGATGACTATTTATATTAAAGTAAAAGATGATAAAATTGATGATATAAAATTTAAAACATTTGGTTGTGGTGCAGCTATAGCTACAAGTAGTATGATAACTGAATTAGCTAAAGGAAAAACAGTTGATGAAGCATATGCTATTAGTAGAGATGATGTAGCTGATTCTCTTGATGGTCTTCCAAAAGTTAAAATGCATTGTTCTAATCTAGCTGCAGATGCTCTCCAAAAAGCTATTGAAGACTATAGATCCAAAAACAATTAATTTTATATTTTAATATTTTAAATCAGACAAATTTATCCATCAATAAACTTAATTTATTTCTATTTTTAATTATAATATTTTTAGTTATATTTTTAGTTATATTCTTAACTATAATACTTTAACATTATACTACTTTTAACAATAATATTTATCTACATTTTTAATATAATACTTATTAATAACCATATAGTATTATATCTTTATAATATTTTTAATTAAAATATTCTAATTATAATATTCTAATTATAATATTGTTAATTCATATTACAACACTATTAAATTCCTAATTTTTCAATAGCTTTTTGTGCAGCAATTTGCTCAGCTTCTTTCTTACTTTTACCAGTTCCTATTCCGATTTCCTCATCATCAACCAATATTCCTATAACAAAAGTTTTATCATGAGGCGCACCATATTCTTCGATTAGTTTATATTCCACATTAAGCTCGTTAGCATCGCCATACTCTTTAATTTTAGATTTAAAATCACTGAAAAATATTATTTCTTCATCAATAGCAGGGAAAACAGTTTGTGAAAGAAATTCTCTAGTTTTTTCTATACCCTGATCTAAGTAAATTGCACCAAGAAGAGATTCAAAAACATCTGCACTAATTGAAAAAATTTCATTTATACTAACTTTATTATCATCAAGTTCTAATTTTATCATATTTGTTAGGCCTAATTCATGAGAATAGTTAGCTAATGCAGTTTCACAAACATAATTAGACCTTAATTTAGTTAAATTTCCCTCTCCAATGTTTTTATATTTTTTATATAAGTACTCTGAAACAATCATACTAAGTACAGCATCCCCTAAAAACTCTAATCTTTCATAGTCATAGCTAATATTATGTTTTACACCATAAGATTTATGCATAAAAGCCATATTAAAAAGTTTAGGATTGTTTGGAATTATATTAAATTTATCAAGTATCTTCATTAAATCACGAATATTTATAATTTATTAAAATTGAAATAAAATCATTGTAATTATTATAAATAATATTCAATATAAAATGATAGCAATATTATCTAAATAAAATTATCTAATAACGTAAAAATAAATTTATCTAAATAAAATTACTCAATTGAAATATTATATTATGTTATAAAAAATTATCTAATTATTTAACATTAATGTAATTATCATATAATATTATTAATTATCATATCATTATATATTTTTGCTATAATAGATATATTTAATATACTATAATATTATCTTTGTTAATATATAGTATAAATATTATTATAATAAATAATCATAGTATTAAAAATAGCTATTATTGTTAATATTTTAAATAAAAATTAATTAAAGAAAATTAATTTAAATAAAATTAATTTAAAAAATATTAATTCAAAGAATACTTATCATATGCTCTAGGATTATTCATTTATATTTTATTTTATATACTATATTTTTCAATAAGTTACGATCCTTATTGAAAAAATTGGTAATTCCTTATATTTCTGTAAATAGCTATAAATCATAAGATAAAGATATTTTCCACAAATTAAAATAATATTTTAATAATATTTTAATAATATTTCTTTAATTATATCTTTATTAAGGATAAATAGTTACGAAATGGATAAACATGAATAATTATGTAATAAAATAGTATACTCTATTTTATGTTCATAATTTTTTTATTATAATAATTATAATAAATAGTTATAATTCTATTAAACTTTAGAAATTTAATAATTTAAAATTCTAAAGTTTGAGAATTTAAAATTTAAAAAAGTTTAAGAGGGTTTTATATGATATTAAACTGGCAAAAAGAGATAACAAACATTGATCCTGGAATGAAATTTAGAAGTGAAGGTGGTTGGCTTAAAACCATTGAAAAATTAGATAAAAGTGTTTCTAATGGATATTCCTTAGTTGGAGATTTTGTAAAGTCTGGTGATTTTGAAGAAAATTATTCAGAAGGATTATATTTAGATTGTAATAAAGAACAAGGGAAAAAGAAAAAACAACAAACTGATTATCGATTATTTAGATTAGCTAATGGTCAATTAAGACTTTTAGATATGATTATTGATGGAGAAGCCAGCTGGGCATGTGAATTTTGGGATACAATAGAAGAAGAATTGGAAGAATTTTAAATTTAATACTAATATAGTTTTATTAAACTAAATATAGTTATATAGTTAATATTAATCTATATTAATCTTAATGCATTATAATTTCCTATTAATTAATTTTCTAATAGAATCTAAAAGAATCCCATTTAACATTAAAAATAATCCTACTATTATTAACATTATAGCTATAACAGTAGGGCCAAAATTAATACTTGTGCCATTTAAATAGTCATTTAAAAACCATATCTCACTAATAATTCCTATTAAGAAAATTATAAACCCTGGTAATGTAAAGTAAATAAGAGGTCTTCTAAGTTCCATACCCTTAATTATTTTTAAAAGAACGCCAACTCCATGAGTAATAGGATTTTCAGTAGACCCATTTAAATCATATCGGACAGTTATTGGAACTTCAACAACTTTGATTCCAGCTTCAGCAGCATCAGAAAGCATTTCACTTTCAATTCCAAAACCAGAATCATTAAGCTTAAAAAAAGGAATAGTTTTTTTTGAAAATGCTCTGAAACCACTTTGAGAATCAGTAATATTTAATCCTGAAGATATATTAGTAGCTTTATCTAAAACTTTTTGACCTACACGCCTATATCCAGGAGTATCATCTTCTTTTGAACCTTCTATATATCTACTACCATTAACAAAATCAGCTTCACCTGAAATTATAGGTGCAACAAGTTGTGGAATCTCATCAGGGTTATTTTGACCATCACCATCAATTGTAACTATTATACTAAAAAATTCATCATAATTATTATTCTCGTTGGATGCTTGAACAAAGTCAAATCCTGATTTTAATCCCTGACCTTTCCCTAAATTACTAGAATGAGAAATAACTTCAGCACCAGCTAATTTAGCCACATCTTCAGTTTTATCAGAACTTCCATCATTAACAACAATAACCTTATCCACATATTGTAAAGTTCTTAAGATAACACTTCCTAAAGCAACTTCTTCATTAAATGCAGGGATAATAGCTACAATTTTACTCATTTTATTACCTTATTTTAAAAACTAATCGATATTATAAAATTCTTTCATCCATTCAACAGTTTTTTCAATTCCTTTTTCAGGAGAAACCTTAGGATTATGTTTTAAATCACGAATAGCTTTTGAAAAATCAATAGTTTTTACTTTTGTAGTGAAAGGCTCAGCCTCATGATAAGTTACAAGAGAGTCATCTATACCTACTGCATTAAGAACAATATCAGAATATTCTCTAATATCTTTTTCCCATTCTTGCTTACTTCCAACATTATATACTTCACCAGGAATGAAATTATCTACAATATTAGCAAAGGTATTTGCAGTATCTCCAACATAATCAATAATACGTTTATGTCCTTCATAAACATCATAACCTTGATTATGAAGAGCTTTATAAATAAAAATCGGGATAAATCCTTTATATGGAGAATATTCTTCATAAGGACCATAACAATTTACAGGACGAACTCTAACAGTTTCAGTTTCAAACATTGTAGCTGAATTCATACACATTAATTCTCCAGCCCATTTAGTAATTGCATAATCATTCATTTGATAAGTATCCTTTATAGGATTGTTGATCATTACATCTTCACTCATAACTCCATCATAATCACCATAAACTTCAGCAGAAGAAAAGAATATCATTTTAAAACCAAGTTTTTCTTGTAAGCGAATCATGTGTTTAGTTCCTATAACATTAGTTTCCCATAAGTTTTCATAGTAACCTTCACCATTCCATCTACCATACTCGGCAGCTAAATGATAAACAAAATCAAAGCCATCATTTTCCTCAAAGACACGTTCAATCTGACGATACTTACCAACATCAGCACGAATATAATTATCCCTCGGTTTATGTAAAAGGTCGCAAGCTAAAACTTCGTGACCCCTGTTTCTTAATTCATTACATAAGTTAGTTCCAATAAAACCTGCCCCACCAGTAACTAATATTCTTTGTGTCTCCATATAAACTCCTCATTACTTTTATACTTATGATTTTATGTTTATTTACCTCTTATAATCATTATAAGATTACTATATCTAATATATTGCGTATATAATAATTTAATATGATATTATGTAAATATTTTGTAATATAGTATTTCTTAATATAATATTTCTTATATAATATTTCCTAATATAATATTTCTTAATATAATTCTTAATATAATATTTTTTATATATTGTATAATAATATTATGTAAATATTTTGTAATATAATAATTATGTAATATATTGTATATTGTAATTTATTATAGTTATCATAGTTTAATTATATACTCTTTTAATTATTTTTTATATTTAATATGATCCTTATTTTTATATTTGGCATATTTTTCATATTTTATAAAATACTCATCAATATTATTAGGATAATTACTTCTAATAAAATCAAATGAACTTAGATTTTTAAAATCATTGATAATTTCTTTTAAAAGAAGTATTTCTTCTCTTGAATCATCTAAAAGCTCTTTTGTAATTTCTAATCTATGTTTTTGCTTTAAAAATTCATCAGATAATTTTTGAAAATCATTTAATTTTTTTTCAATATCAATAGTTTCATACTTGATGATTTCTTTTTTAAGATTGTCTTTCTCATTTCTAATATCTAATAAACGATTTTGACAATATTCTAATTTATTTTCAACTAATTCTAATTCAGTTTTTGTTTTAGATAATTCTTTTTTAATTCTTTCAAATTCTTCTTTTAAATTAGAATCCATTTAAATCACTGAAATTTTAAACTATTGAGTAAAAATAAGAATAAACGAACAATATTAAATAATTATAGCTATTAAAATTATAATAATAAACTTAATATTAATAATAAACTTAATAACAATATACAAAATAAAAATATACTAAATAATGTATATTAATATTAAAATATAATATTATTAAAAACAAATATTAAGAACATAATATTGAAGAATAATCAATAACAGCATTAAGAGTAGTTATTAACAATATTAAGAGTTTTAAACAATAATAATATAAGAGTAATTAATTGTATAAAATAATAAAATTAATTATATTATATCAAAAAATTAATCATTTAAATCTCTTAACCATTTAAATCTTTTAATCATTTAAAGCTATAACATCCTTTAAATATTTTATTAATTCATTTTTAGCTTCTTTATCATCCATAGCAAATTCTATAGAAGTTTTTAGCCATTCAATTCTATTACCAATATCATAGGTTTTTCCTTCAAAAACTTGACCATAAATATTATCTAATTTTGCTAAAGCATCAGTTAATTGAATTTCTCCACCAAAACCAGGTTCAGTATTCTCAATATGTTCAAAAATATCTGGAGTTAAAACATATCTACCCATAATAGCTAAATTAGAAGGTGCTTCTTCAACTTTTGGCTTTTCAACAAGTTTTTCAATATTATATAATAAATTATTAACTTCAGTTCCTTTTATTATACCATATCTTTCAACTTTTTCGCAGGGAACTCTTTCAACAGCTATTGCAGAAGCATTGAACTTATTATAAACATCAATTAATTGTTTTGTACAAGGAATGGTACCTTTTGTTATGGTATCACCCAGCATTACAGCAAAGGGTTCATCCCCAACATGTTTTTCAGCACAATAAATAGCATCCCCAAGCCCTTTCTGAGTTTTCTGTCTTACATAATAAATATCAGCAAGATCAGAGATTTCTTTAACTTGTTCCAGGTAATCTTTCTTATTATGTTCTTTTAAATGATATTCAAGTTCAAAAGATCTATCAAAATGGTCTTCAATAGGTCTTTTACCTTTACCAGTAACTATTAAAATATCTTCAATTCCAGAAGCTACTGCTTCTTCAATAACATATTGGATTGTTGGTTTATCAAATACTGGTAACATCTCTTTTGGTTGAGCTTTAGTAGCAGGTAAAAATCTTGTTCCTAAACCTGCTGCTGGAATAACTGCCTTCATAATAACACTCACATTATAATTGTAATTCAATAGTTTATAATAATAATTTAGTTTATAATAATAGTTTATAATAATAGTTTATAATAATAGTTTATAATAATAGTTTATAATAATAGTTTATAATAATAGTTTATAATAATAGTTTATAATAATAGTTTATAATATAGTTATATTCATCATAATTGTATTTAAACATATCTAAATATATAATTAATCTTATTTAATCTAATATTATTATTTTTATAATAATAATTAAAGAGATTAAAGAATTAATTATATAAATGAAACTTTAATGATTAATGAAACAATAAACAACAAAACAAGATGAATAATGAAAGAAAATAAATAATAAAATAAAATTAATAATAAAATAAACAATAAATAGAAGTAAAACTACAAACAATTCAAAAATAATATTATTAATTATATTATTACAAATAAATCAGCTTATAATATTATAAAAATGGTGCAGGGAACGGGATTCGAACCCGCGAAGGGACTAACCCAATAGGCCCTCAACCTATCGCCTTTGACCGCTCGACCATCCCTGCAAAAGAATAGACATTAAACCAAATGGAATTTATGTCTAATAAATTAATATTAAATAATACTAAGTAATTAAAACAAGTATTTATTGTTATTTCTCTTTAAGTATTTAAACTTTTCTCTTATTTTATATAAAAAATTATAATCTTAATTATATAATTAATATCATGGTTTTATAATTATTATAATTTTATATTATATGACTAAATCATAAATTTATAATAATATTATAATGATTATAAAGATTATAATATTATTATAATCACTATAATTTTCACAGTTATTATAATTAATTTTATAACTAATTATTTTACTAATAAATATTTAATGATTAAATCGTAGTTTATCTTTAATTGTTGCTAAACCCATGAATAAAACCAATAATACAGGCCAAATCTCAAGCCTTCCTAACCAAAAGTCAATCATGAACACAATTTTAATAAAATCAGGAGAGTTTGGAGTTAAAATTCCACTAGTAAGACCAACATTTCCCATAGCTGAAGCTATTTCAAACAACACTTGAGAAAGATTGTTATAATAAGATAAAACAATTAAAACACTAATCACATAAACAAATATGTATAAAAAGATAAAAAGACCGGTAATTCTAAGCAAATCATTGTTAACTTTCAAACCTTGAAAGTGGTTAATTTTTTTAGGAATAACAGCTCCAGGTAATAAAAATGATTTAATCTGCCAAAATATTGCTTTAAAAAGTAAACCAATTCTTAACCATTTAATACCTCCTGAAGTAGAACCAGAACCACCACCAATTATCATTGAAATTATAATAATAAAGAAAGTTATTGCTGGCCATGAATTAAGAATTTCTGGATAAAAAACTGTTTGAAGACCAGTAGTTGATATAGCTGAAACAATTTGGAAAGCACCAAACCTTATATTCTCAGAAATATTTCCATAAACATTAAATTCTATTAAAGCAACAGACACAATAATAATAAATAATGGAATTATGATAATAGCAACTTTAGTTTCAATATCATTGAAAAATTCCCTGAATTTCCGTTTAAATAGTAAATAAACTAATGCAAAGTTAATTGAACCTAAAATCATCACTACCATAGCTGCAAGTTCAACCCAACCATTATTATAATATAAAATACTATTTGAATTAAGAGCAAAACCTCCAGTTGAAAGAGAAACAAAAGTATAAAAAATAGAATCAAATAGAGGTAATCCAGAAATTATAAAAAGAAATACTCCAACGACAGTTAAAAAAAGATAAATATAAAGGATAATTTTACTTGTATTTCTTATACTAGGTAAAATTCTTTCACTTCTTCCTTCAGCATTATACAATCTCATTATAGATGTTCCACTTGATCTTAAAATAATAATCATAGTAAATATTATCCCAAGCCCACCAATCCATTGAGTCATGCCTCTCCAAAAATTAATTGCAAATCCAGCACTTTCAATTGAGTTATACATAGAAAATCCAGTGGTTGTAAAACCAGAAATAGCTTCAAAAAAAGAATTTATAAAAGTTAATTCCCCTGATATAAAAAACGGTAATGATCCAAGTAAACTAGCTACTAGCCATATAAAAGTAGAAAAAATCATTGCAACTTTTAAAGACATTTTATATTTTTTAAAAACTTTTATAAAAACTATTCCAACAATTATAGAAACGATTCCAGAAAAGAAAAATGAAAAAATAAACTTTGGTTCACTGTAAATAATAGCTACTATAATAGGAGTTAACATGAAGAATCCTAAAATTAAGCAAATGTATCCTATATAATGAAGCATTGTGCTTATATCATTAAGTTTAATCTTATTAATAGCACTAATATTATCCCCTCACTATATCATTTTTAAATCTTATAAAAACTAATATAGAGATATCTAATTTATAATAATGTGAATATAAAATGTATATAAAATATCTAAATATAAACTTATTTTTATTAATATAACTATTTTTCTAAAGTATGAATTAAAACATTTTTATTATGATGATTTATTATGATTATCTCACTATAAACTATTTGTAAAAATAAATAAGAGTAATAAAAATAAAAAGAATGAACAATATTAGCTATGATAGAATAAATCTAAATAAAACTAATAAAAACAATGCTAAAAAGCAATTTAAATAAATAAAATAACTAGCTGAAATAACTAGCTAAAATAAATAAATTTAAAATAAATAAAATTAAGATAAATAAACTTAAAATAAATAATTAATATAAAAATTAAATAAAAATTAATTTATAGCTAATCTTAATATAGAAATTCTAAAATATAGATCTTAATATAAAATAGCTATAATATAATGAATAAGATCATCCTCTTGGTTCTTTTGCTTTATATCTTAAACCCTTGTAACCACATTTTCTACAAGTTTTAGCTGCAGCGGGATTACGAGCATTACATTTTAAACAAATTTTAACCTTAAAGATTCTATTTTCAGCTTCTTCAAATCGGGCCATTAATAATCCTCCATATAATCGTTAATCAGTAGTAATAAAATTTAAATACGAGATATGTAAAATTTAGTAATTGATTTATTCAATCTCATAAATATATTTAATCTCATAAATATTATATTATGGAATAAAATAAGAATTTCTCTAATATCCACAATTAATTAAGAACATTAAACATTATTGATTTAATAGTATTTAAAGCTTTAGTTATTTAAAAAAAATAATGTTTAAAAAACTAAGTCTTAATTATAAAGCCAAACACCAGCTGTATGATTACTACTTGAATTTTCAGCCATAATTTCATTATTTTTTAATACTTTAATTTTTAAATCTTTTTTACTTCCATAATGAGTACTATTAACATAAACGAATAATTTATCTCCATTTTGACGTTTTATAGTAAAATCAAGTGGTCCTCCACCCATAATAGTCTCATGAGTGGTTGTTCCATTTAAAGTTAATTCATAGTAACCAATCCATTCTCCTTCAGAAACAACAGATAACTCTTCTTCATAAGAACCATTATCAACATAAAGAATAACTGCCAAACCAATAACTGTTATTACCCCAAGAATTATTAAAAGCTTTTTATTCATTATTTCACCATAAATATATATTAAAATAATATAATTTAAATATTTAATAAAACATATGAATATTATTATTTTTAATATAATTTAATTCTTGTTATATAATTTTTATTTAATTTAATAATTTTTACAATAATAAAAATTAGCTAAGGTTAATAAAATAACATTAGATAATAACATTAAATAGTTATGAAATGTTATACTATGCAATAATATTATAATATATATAAACAAAATATGTACTGTTATACAATAAGACATATTAACAATAATAAAAATATTTTATAAAAACCACACCAAAGTATTTATAAAAACACAGTAAATTAATTAAAGTATGTAAAACATTATTAAGTTCTCTTAGATGTGATATAATGGATAAAAAAGAAATAATGACAATTGTTGGAATATTTATAATACTTATAATCTTAGTTGTGATAATTAACAATTTATTTTCAAATGACATCACTAGATTTTCTATAACAATTCTAGTTGCGATTATTATAGGATTAATTCTTAGAAAAACAATAAATAAGTCTAATAAATAAATCTAATAGTTATTCAGTCTATAACTATTTCAACCTAATAACTATTTTAACTTAAATAATTATTTTAATCTTCATATTGCTTTAAAAATTCGTTTTGAATAGCTACTACTTCAGAACTATTACTCGCACCGCTATAAGCTTCAAGAAGTTCTAAATTCAATTCAATGAAAGTATGCCCCCATTTAAAACCATTCATAATATCCTTTGCAGTATCTTTAAAACCGACTATATAGAAAGTAGCAGCTATTGCTTCAGCTGTTGAAAGCTTACAAGGTTTACCATAATTAACAGGACTAGCAGCTATTAAGAAAGGAAGGCTTCTATGATATTTAGTGAGTGAAAAAAATTTAGCTGAAGAAGAAACCTTATTCCAAGAACAGTCAAGCCCTACAACACCTTTTTTTAAAACTAAATCTTTATCTTCAGGAGAAGCCGATTTATCTGAAAAAGGATTTAAAATAATAGCTCCACGAGGTATTTGATTAAGATTATAAACAATACGTGCTTTATTCTGTTTTTCTAATTTAAATGCAGTGCATTTCTTTTTATCACATTCATCTGCATGAAAAATAGTTATCTTAAACTTTTTCATAGACTAATTTATGATTTTATATATAATAAATTTAATGAAAAATCTAATATAATAAAATAATATTAAATTTAATAGAATAAAGCTTAATAATGAAATAAGAATTTAATATAATAAAATAATATTAAATTTAATAGAATAAAGCTTAATAATGAAATAAGAATTTAATATAATGAAACAATATTAAATTAAATTGTATCATTGATTATTATTTAATAATAGGTGTTTCAATCCCTAATTCATCACAATATTTCTTTATTTCCTCATCAATAGCTTCAATTTTATTATCAATTTCTTTTAGTTCATTTATAATTTTATTTGAATCAATTAATTCTTCTTCAAAAGTATCAACATATCTTGGAATATTTAAATTAAAATCATTTTCTCTAATTTCATCTATTGTAGCTATATGTGAGAATTTCTCAATTTCAACTCTTTTACTATAAACTTCTATAATTTTATCAATATCACTATCTCTAAGCATATTTTGATTTTTAACCTTTTTAAAATTTTTAGATGCATCAATAAATAGTATATTATCTTTATTTTCCCTATGTTTTTTAAATACTAAGATAACTGTTGGAATGATTGTTTTATAGAATATATTAGCTGGAAGTCCAATTACTGTATCTAAATAGTTTTTATCATTTACTAAATATTTTCTAATTTTTCCTTCAGATGCACCTCTAAAGAGAATTCCATGAGGCAAGATTATTCCCATTGTTCCATTTTCATCTAAATGATATATCATGTGTTGTATAAATGCAAAATCTGTTTTTGATTTTGGTGCTAGTTTTCCATAATCTGAAAACCGTGGATCATTAAGAAATTTTTTATCTGAGCTCCATTTAGCCTGAAATGGTGGTTTTGCAACAATAGCTTCAAATTTCATACTTTTATGCATTGGTTTTTCAAGTGAGTCTCCTTGTTGAATATCAAAATCGCTATATTGTATATTATGTAAAATCATATTCATTCTAGCTAAATTATATGCTGTTGATTTTAATTCTTGCCCATAAAAGTTTTCTACTTCTATTTCTTTAGCTACTTGAAGTAAAAGTGATCCTGAATTACATGTTGGATCATATACACTTTTAAGCTTCTGATTTTTAAGTTTATCCCCTTTAAATTTCTTTTCTTCAAATTTTTCTTCTTCAAACTTGTTTTTCTCTAAAGTAATTATTTTAGCTAGTATCTTTGATATTTGTTGTGGTGTGTAAAACTCTTCTGTTTTATCTAAGGATAATGCAAATTGTGAGATTAAATATTCATAAGTATCACCAATCACATTTTTATCTTGATTTTCTAGTTTAAAGTCGATTTTAGATAGTTGTATTAATATTTTACTTATTAATTCGTTTTTATCTTCTAATTTATTTCCAAGTTTTGATGATTTAAGATCAACATCTTCAAATATTCCTATTAAAGCTTCTTCACTTTCCCGACCTAATGATGAGTTTGATATTTCATTCAATGCTTTTTCTAAATCATCTAATATTAGCTCATTTTTATTAGCTTTTTTAACAATATTTGAAAACAAGAATCTTGGTTCTAAAAAGTAGCCTAAATTTTCAAGAGTTAATTCTTTTAAATCATCTTTTATATCTTCAATTTCATTTGCTTTGTCAAATTTTAAATTATTTTGAATGAATTGTTTATTCAAATATAACTCTACCTTACTAGACATATATTTATAAAAAATAAGCCCTAAAATATAATTTTTCAAATCATATAAATCTATATATTCCTTAAATTCATCAATCATAGCCAATAAATCAGATTCTAAATTGTTTCTATAATCATTCAAATAATAACACCCTTAATTATTCATATTTTTAAATATTTTCACATTTAATTATTATAATTTAGATAAAATATTGTCCTTAAGCTTATCTTCAAGTTCAATTTTCCTTAAAAGTAGCTCTTTTCTAATATCCAATAAATAAAAAAGCTTTGCATATTCAATCTGTTTATAACTACTTCTTTTTTTTATTTTAATATCTTTTAAATTATTAATTTTAATAATTGGAATATTAGTTCCTTCAACTAGTCTTCTCAATTGTTTTTTTACGTTAGGACCATTTAGAACATATGCTAAAAATACAGATATAAATTCATCTTTAACCCTAATTATAGCAAAATTAGATGGAACAATAACATCATTTCTTTTAAAATCAACTACTGCTGCATTATAAGGAGGGGTTAACTTTATTATAATGTCTTTATAATGAGCTAAATATTTATTCTCAACTTTTTTATTAGTAACAATTGTTTCAAAAGTATTTGAATCGATATTATTATCAAAAACAGACTTTTGAGGAATATAATAATATTTGAATGAGTTTTGGTTCCTATCTGAAAATTCTGATGAATTGAGATCATCAAAAGAAGATTCATTAAAATTATTAGAAATAATAGATTCATTAAATTTATTAGATTTAATAGATTTAGATAAATCAAATCTGTTTAAAACTAAACCAGATGAAATATTAGCTATATCTCTAAGATTTACTTTATTTCTAATTCTCTCATTATTAAATTTTTTATTATTGATTCTTTTATTAATTTTATTATTGGTTCTCTCACTATTGGCTCTTTTTTCATTCATTATTTGCTCCGTTTATTAGTAATAATAAAAAGTATTAATTGAATACCCTATCAGATATGATATTATATAATTATATATAATGAATATATAATAATTATATAATAAATTTTTTGTTATATATAATTTATGACAAAGAAAATATAATAGTCATATTTATATTATGACATTCATAGCATATAAGTTTTTGTCATATAATCAATATGACATATAACAATATATAAATATTATATGATAGAAAATTTAAATATAAGTATAAAACCTAATCAGAAGAATATAACTAGTTAAAATAGCTATCGAAATTCTATAGTTTCAAATAAATTAAATAAATAACTTTTTAAATTTTTTAGGGGATTGATTTTATATATTTATTCTTTGAACATAAATTAATAAATTTTAAAAAAGTTTATAAATATTTAATTATCAGTTTTTTTATAAATAGTAATACTTATAAAAAATATTTATTAAAATAAAAACAGAAATAACAAAAAAACAGAAATAACAAAAAATAGAAATAAGAAAAAATAGAAATAAGAAAAAACAGAACTACAATATAATTATAATTAAAATATAATAACATTTAAATCTATTATTGAAAATGATCTAGGATATGATTATATGGACAAATTATTTATTTTATTTATAATTTTAATAATATTAGGAATTTTAGTAGGTGTTTCTAATCAAAATATAGTTGATAATAGTCTTAACAATATAAAAACAATACTTGAAGGAGAAGTTAACCAAGAACCAATAGCTAATCTTAGTACAAATTATAATAATATTACAAATAGCTATAATAATTCTACAAACAAAATTAATTCTAATAATAATAATATTAATAATAATAATAGCAATAATAATAGCAATAATATTGATAATAATAGTAATTTTAATGAGAATGGTTTAATTAATTCAAATACGCCTGTAAAAACATATAACAATAATGGAATATCTTTTTCTTATCCTAGTTATTGGAGTTTTGATCAATTAAACAAGTTTTTAAGTTTATATCAAAAAGAGTATTTAAGTCGTTGGGATGATGGATTAATATTTTATATTTCAGATAACTCACTAAAAGAAGAATTAGAACTTCAAAAAAGTGAAAGATTTAAACAACCAACTAATATTACAGTTGATGGTAAAAAAGCCTATTCTTTAACTAGTACAAAAGCAGATTATTGGCATCAGCTAATCATAGTCCAAAAAAACAAAACTCATTCTTATGTTTTTATATTTTATTGCGATAGAGAACTTAAAAAACAAGATAAAATATTATTTAATGAAATATTAAAAACAATGAAATTAGAATGACACATAATGAAATTAGAATGATACATCATATGACATAAGATTAATTAATATGAGATTATCAATTTACATAATATAATCAATTAAAATATATCAATGAATATATTCCAAATCGAATATGTTATCAATAGAATATATTATAAATTTACAAGATATAAATTTACAGTATATTTCTTTCATAAGTCAAAATCTTATCTATTGCAATGTCAGGATTATAGATTTCTTCTAAATCATAATATCTACCATTAGATAAAAATGCTAACTCCATATTAATATTCCTTCCATGTTTATGTTTTTTTTCAAAATCAATGATAATAGTATATATTTTATTTTCAGCTAACTCTTCACCCATAGCTAAAACATCATTTATAGGACTTCCTCTAACCTTTTTATTATAACTATCAGTTAGACCAACATTAGGCATTCCATCTGAAAGCAATATTAACATCGGAATAAATTCTCCTTTTTTATTCTCATTTTTAAGTATTTCAATAGCTTTTTCAAGACCTGAAGCCATTGGAGTTGTTCCTCCAACTGTGATCTTATCAAGCTTGTCTAAAAAAGAACTAGGACGTTTAGTACTTGGAATTATTACTTCAGAATCCCTACCTTTAAAACCTATGACTGTTAATTTATCTCTATTTCTATTAACATTCTTAATTATTCTTTCTAAAATCCCTCTAATCTTATTAATTTTCTTTTCAGCAAGCATTGACCCACTCATATCAACTACCAAAGCTACACTAGCTCTTGCTTTGTGTTTTCTAACTTTTTCACGAATATCTTCATTTTTTATATCTACTTTTAAGGCATTTTTCTTATTTAATTCTGTATTTTTAGATGTTTTAGATTTTAGAGCTGCACGTATAGTAGCATCAATAGCTATATCTGAATTTGAAACATTAGGAGAATATTTACTTTTTACATACTTCCCCTTTTCACTTTTTGAATTAACTCTTGATCCATAAAACTTTTCTTTTTCACGCCCTTCCATCACAAGCATTTTACGAATATCTTTTTCAAGAGACTCTAAATCAAATTCATTTATTTCTTTTTCAGACTTATTTTCATTATAATCCATCTGATATTCATCATCTATCCTATCTGAATCATTTACTTCCCCTTGAATTTGATTTTCATTATTATAATCATCATTAGAAGGATTATCTAAATCATTATTTTTTTCATCATTCTCTTCATCAGATTCATCTTCATCATTTTCATCTAAATTGTCCTCATTATCAAGATTATCAAGATCATTATCTACATTATTATTAAAATTATCAAAGCTATTATCAAAGCCATTATCATCCTTTAAATCATTATCTTGAGCATATTTATTATAAGTATCATCCTGAATATCTTCATTAGAATCACCCTCTTCATTGCTGGAATCTTGATTTTGGCTAGAATTTTCATCATTATCTAAATCTTCACTATTTTTTTCCTGATTCATTTCATTTTGAGCCTGTTGAATCTGATTTTGAATTTGATTATTATCACATTCATTAATTTCTCCTAAAACAAGCAATATACTTTCTTCAAGATCATCCATAGTAACTTTCCAATGATTGTTAAATGCAGCTATTGCTTTAGCTGTTTTAAGAATTGTTATATCATTCCTATGACCTTCAACACCAAGATTTCTTGTTAATCTAGCTATTATTTCAAAATATTCATCACTAATACTAACTGATGGAAGAAGTTTTCTTGCCATGATTATTCTTTTTTGAAGGTTATCTTCAGCATCTGCATATTTAGCTATGAAACTTTTTGGATCTTTTTCAAAATCATCTATCTGTTTCATAATTTCTATTCTATCTTCAATATTATTAATTCCAGAAACAGAAATTTTTAAACCTATTCGATCTGATAGTTGTCCTCGTAGTTCTCCTTCTTCGGGGTTCATTGTTCCAATTAGAATGAACTTTGATGGGTGTGAGATTGAAATTCCCTCTCTCTCAATGGTGTTTACACCAAATGCAGCAGCATCTAATAAAACATCAACAAGATTATCATCCAAAAGATTAATCTCATCAATATAAAGAATATTACGATTAGCTTGAGCAAGAAGACCAGGCTCTAAAGCTTTAATACCCTCATGAAGAGCCTTTTCAATATCAAGAGAACCAACCACACGATCCTCAGTAGCACCCAAAGGAAGCTCAATAACACGCATAGGCTTTTTAACTAAAAGAACATCATCATCCTTATTTTTATCAATAGCTTTATAAAGCTCAAACTCTTTATAAGATTCTTCATCAGAATTAAAAATATCCCCATCAACAACCTCAATCTCAGGAAGAAGATCAGCCAAAGCCCTAACAGCAGTAGTCTTACCAGTACCACGATCACCTTTAATAAGAACACCACCAATCGAAGGATTAACAGCATTCAAAACAAGAGCCTGCTTAATCTTCTCCTGACCAACAATAGCCGTAAACGGAAAAACACTCTTTCTCATATTCTCACCAATGATAATATATCCAATAATAATATATCCAATTATAAAATCTAGTATCCATTATTTAATATGATATCTAAATTAAATCTTATCTCTCTCATAGTCTATTATTTTTTCTAAAACCATATCAGATAAATCACTTTTAAATGAACCAAATGACATTGAATTTGTATCAACACCTTCTACTTCAAAAATGTCTTTGGATAACTTATCACCAAGAATTTCAAGATCATAAAAATTCCCACCAGTTATAAAAACTAATTCTTTGTTTATACTTCTTCCCTTATTTTTTTCCTTTTCAAAATTAACAATAACTGTATGAATATTATATTTAGCTATTTCTTCACCAACAGTCAAAGCATCCTTAATAGGATTACTTATAATCATTTTATTAGATTTATATTCCTTTGATTTTCCAGAAGAATTATTATATTTTAAAGACTTAGATATTTTATTAACATTAGAATTAATATTAGATCTTTCTAAACTTACATTAGTTACTCCATCAGATAATATCATAAGCATTGGAATATATTCTTCCTTATTGAGATCCTTTTTTAAAACCTCTAAACCTTTTTTAAGTCCAGCAGCCATCGGAGTAGTTCCTCCAACAGTTATACTATCAAGCTTATTTAAAAAAGAATTAGGTCTTTTAGTATTTGGAATAATAACTTCTGAATCCTTACCTTTAAATCCAATAACAGCTAATTTATCCTTATTAACATGAACATTTAATATTATTTTTTGTAAGATCGCTTTTATTCTATTAAGCTTTTCATCACTAATCATAGAACCACTCATATCCACAATTAATGCAATGGATAATTTAGCTCCATGTTTTCTTACTTTTTCTCTTAAATCCTCTTTTTTTATATTAACTTTTAAATTTGTATCATTATTAATTTTTAAATTAGTATCTTTATTAAATTTGGAATTATTATTTATATTAGAACTTTTTATATTAGAATTTAATACAGCTGCACGAATAGTGGCATCAATAGCTACATCCTCTGAATTATTAGAAATCTTACTTTTAACATACTTTCCTTTTTTACTTTGTGAGTTTACCCGTTTACCATAAAGTTTTTCTCTTTTCACACCCTCAACCATTAATATTTTTTTATATCAAACTTCCCATCAATATTAAATTCATTAAAATTTTCTAATTTTTCACCCTGATTAAGTTTTGAATCAGACTCATCTTTATCTTCAAAATCAGAAGTATTAATGAAATCCTTTTCTTTAGATTCACCCTCTCCTAATTCAATATTATCCAAATCTTTATTATCAGAATCATTAAAAGCCTTATCTAATTCTTGATTTTCATGATTTTGATTTGCTTTCTTTAATTTCTCATTTAATGAATCTTCTAATTGTTCTTTGATTTTTTCTTGAAGATTATCATTGCTGAAAGAAAGACTATCTTTATCTAAATCATTTTCCCTTTCTTTTTCTCTTTTTTCAATATCATTCCTAATTTTCTGAATCCTTTGATTGAGTAGAGGATCTTCCCCAAGGACAAGAGAAATAGCTTCTTTTAAATCATCAAAATCAACAGTTAAATTACCATTAAAAGATGCAATTGTTTTAGCTGTTTTTAAAATACTTATATCACTTCTATGTCCTTCCGATGAAAGTTCTAAAGTGATTCTAGCTATTACCTCTAATAAAACATGATCAATAACTACATCATTTAATATTTCCTTAGCTTTTATTATCTTATTTTGAAGTTCCTCTTGATCCTCATCAAATTTAGCTCTAAAAGATAAAGGATCTCTTTCAAATGATTCTCTTCTTTTCATGATTTTTATTCTATCTTCAATGTTTGAAATACCCTCAACTTCAATTTCGAGACCAATTCGATCTGATAGTTGTCCTCGTAGTTCTCCTTCTTCGGGGTTCATTGTTCCAATTAGAATGAACTTTGATGGGTGTGAGATTGAAATTCCCTCTCTTTCAATGGTGTTTACACCAAATGCAGCAGCATCTAATAAAACATCAACAAGATTATCATCCAAAAGATTAATCTCATCAATATAAAGAATATTACGATTAGCTTGAGCAAGAAGACCAGGCTCTAAAGCTTTAATACCCTCATGAAGAGCCTTTTCAATATCAAGAGAACCAACCACACGATCCTCAGTAGCACCCAAAGGAAGCTCAATAACACGCATAGATTTTTTAACTAAAAGAACATCATCATCCTTATTTTTATCAATAGCTTTATAAAGCTCAAACTCTTTATAAGATTCTTCATCAGAATTAAAAATATCCCCATCAACAACCTCAATCTCAGGAAGAAGATCAGCCAAAGCCCTAACAGCAGTAGTCTTACCAGTACCACGATCACCTTTAATAAGAACACCACCAATCGAAGGATTAACAGCATTCAAAACAAGAGCCTGCTTAATCTTCTCCTGACCAACAATAGCCGTAAACGGAAAAACACTCTTTCTCATATTCTCACCAATAGTAATATCCAATTATACACGATAGTTAATAGTATATTTTAATAGATTATATATTTTAATAAGCTAGTTTAATAATATACTTTAATTAATGTAATTTAACACAATCTAACGCAATTTAATGTAATTTAATGTAACCTATATAATCTAATATAATTTAATGTAATTTAATAAGTTATTTTTAAGAATTATATTACAATGATAAATTTCTATAAAATTATTATAAATTTATCCATAAGCTTATTTTAATATACTTTGAGAATATATATTATTTTTATTCTATATTTATTTTATCATATACAAATTAATTATAAAAATAATAAAAAAATAAAAAATTATAACAAAAAATATAAGACTTATAAAATCTTTAAAAGTAGTATTTTAAAAATAAGAAAAAGTATAAAATGTAAGGTATTAAGAAATATTGAAATTAAAAATATTAAAAATATCAAAAACATTAGAAATGTAAAATTAAAGTTATGAAAATCTTAATTTATCATAATAATCTTAATTTGTAGGGACTTCTATAGATTTTGAATTATCAAGATCTTCATCTTTAGTTAACAATTTATCATTAAAAAAATCTATTAAAAGAGCTCCTAAAGGTGCTGTAAATATTATAGATATAGCTGAAATAGCTAATATTAATTCTCCCGAAGCTACTCCTGCAGCTAAAGGAACTGCTCCAATGGTAGCTTGTACATTTGCTTTTGGAATATAAGAAGTCATACAAAATATTTTTTCTTTATTGTTTAATCCAGATCCAGCTAAAGCCATAAATACTCCTCCAAACCTAGCTATTAATCCCATACATATAACCAATATTCCAACTATTATAACTGGTGCAAATAAGCCTTCAGGAGTTTCAATTAACAAAGGAAGTTCTAATTGAGCTCCAAGAAGTACAAAAATAACAATTTCTGCAACTATCCATAAATTTGAATATCTATTTGATAAACCTAATGCAACTTTAGGCATACGATCTAATAATAAGAAACCAATGACCATTACTCCAACAAGACCAGCTAATGGTATTCTTCCTTGTAAAGCCTCACCAAGAGAATTAAGAAGTATTCCAGTTGCAAGTGTAACAAACAATTTTTCAATATCTGAAAAGTCCCATCTTCTAAATGCATATAAAAGAATCAGTCCAGTTACAAATCCTGTTAAAACACCCAATATCAATGATATAGGTATACTAGCTATACTCCATACAATATTAATATTTCCTCCAGTGTACATCCCTAAAAATACTGAAAATATTGTAATAGCTACAACATCATCAGCTGATGAACCTGTTAAAAGAATTTCTGGAATACCTTTTTTAGTACCTAATCCTTTATCAATTAAGTTAAGCATTCTTGGAACAAGTATTGCTGGTGAAACAGCAGCTAGGATAAATCCTAACATTCCTGATTCAATAAATGATATTCCAAGGAAATAATGACCTACAATCATAACTAGTAATCCTTCAAAGACCGATGGAATACAACTCATCTCAACTGCAACCCTTCCAACTTTACGAAGAGAATCTCGGCTAAGTCCCAAGCCTGCTCTAATCAATAGAATTACCATTGCCATTGTGGCAATTTCTTGAGTTAATCCCATAAATTCAATGTTTAATATGTTTGTTGCATATGGGCCAAGTAAAATACCGATTAGTAAGAATCCTAAAAAGGCAGGTACACCTAATTTACTGAAACATTTTATACATAAAACTCCAAGCAGCATTACAATTGCTAAACTTAATATTATTTGTTCCACTTAAACATACCTCATAATCATTATTTTTGAAACATCCATTATAATTATAAAATTTCTGATAGATATATATTGTTTTATTTACGATATTTTTGTTTTATTTATGATATTTTATTAAATTTTATAGTTATTATTAAACATTGAATAGTTTAATGAAATGTTCTAGATTTTCTTTAAAATATTTTATATTTTAATATAAATATAATAGTTTTAATATAACATGATTAATTATTTGTTAAATAATCTATTAATTTTCAAGTCTACATTATTTATGAACCTTCACAACCATATACTCTATGTAAGGAAATAGGAAACCTATTTCCTAATTTTAATTCTAAATATTATAATAAATATTATGATATATAAACATTTTGGTATTACAAATAATAACTTTATTAAAATCAATTTTACTAAAATCAATTTATATACAAAAATAAAAAGATATACGAAACTAAAAAGACAAAAAATAAGATATAAAAATATAAAAATAAAACTATAAAAATAAATCTATAAAAATAAAACAAAAAAACACTTAAAAAATAAATGAAATAGAACTATATAAAATTAGAAGAAATAAAAGATGAAAATATAAGAAATGAGATTATATAAAAGTAGAAAAAATAAAATATATAGATAATTTAATAGAAGAAAAAGAATAAATATTAAAAAAAACATAATAAATATTGTTATATACAAAAAAAAGGTGATTTTTATGTGTACTGTTGGAGGACCAATGGCAGATATTAAAATGAAAAAACTAAAAACTAAAAGATATAAATGCTTAGATTGTGGAAATGATTTTAAAGGCTTAGGTAAAAGAGTTATCTGCCCATCATGTCAAAGTGACAATGTAGAATGTTTAGATTAATTTTTTAATTTTTAATTTTTACTAATATTTATACTTGTTTTAAATTTAAGGAATAAATAAATTGCAAAAAATAGATTTACAGCCAACTGAGGTACTATTTTTAATTGGAGATACAGGAACAGTTGGAGTTGTGAAAGTAGCTAATGAACAAATGCTATTTATAGGAACTCCTGAAAAAGAAGAAATTGTCCTATATCTAGAAGAAGATGATTTAATAGCTATATCATCTTTTGGAACAGGACAAAAATATGAAAAAGCTATAAAATCAATGGCATATATCACACGAGAAATGGAATCTCCAATAATTGTCCTACCAAAAGATCATCCAAGCTCAAAAAGATTACAAATGGTTTTATCTGTAGGCGAAAGTGTTCGACTAGATTGTAATATAACACCTGGAACACATCCAGAACAAGATATATTATGTTCATGTGATAGTTTATCTGGATTAAAAATTTATAAAACAAAAAATGGTGTTAATATTACTGGAAACACAGTGAACTATAAAATAGAAAAATTATGATTATTTCATAATTTTAAATATAATATAATTTTAAATATAATAATAAATATTTTTAAAAATTAATTTTAAAAATATATAAATGATTATACAAATTATTTTTACAATATATACATGTTATCTTTATAAATAATATTTACACTTATAAATACGATTTAATAAATATAACACATTCTAATAAAATATAAATAAATAGTTTAATAATATATAAATAATTTAATAATATAATAAATAATATATATAATATATATAATATAAATAGTTATATAACAAAACATAATTTAATAAAAAATAAAATTAGCATGTAATCATGACAATCGATACTTTATTTCAAATATTTGGACAAACATTAGTCTTAATAGCTGTAGGATTATTTATCTTACTCATTTTAGCCCTAATTTTAGGTAGAATACTACTTAAAAAAGACATACTTATTTTCCCAAGGTTAATTATTTTTGCATTGGATGTTTTTTACTCACCATTAAAAAGATTAGCTAAAAGTTTAGGGTTTGATGAGTCAATGGTAGATCATATTGGAGTTGAAGTTAGAAATAAAGTTAACGAAAAAAGATTTAGCAAGGCAGACCCTAGAAAAAAGATAATTGTATTTCCACATTGTCTTAGAAACCCAAAATGTGAAGCTATATTAGATGAAACAGGACTAGTTTGTGATTGTTGTGGTAAATGTGCAATTGGAATAATAAAACCAAAAGCAGAAAAAATGGGTTATAAAGTTTTTGTAATTCCAGGATCAACTTTTGTAAAAAAGATTGTTAAAAACAATGAATTTGAATCTGTGCTTGGAGTAGCGTGTTATGAAGATTTAAACTTAACCATGATGAAATTAGCTGATTTTTCACCACAAGGAGTTTTACTTTCAAGAACAGGTTGTTTTAAAACAAAAGTAGATGTTAAAACAGTTCTAGATAAAATTGGCTACAAAGAAAATAACGAAGAAGAAAATGAATCATTTAGTTATTATAAAGACTTTGATGTAGGTTGTACAGATAAAAAACACAAAATGAATTAATAAAATATTTTCTAAAATTTAATATTTAATTTTTGATATATACCATTTGATTTTTAATATTTAATCTTCTAATTTTTAGTCACTAATATTTAATTTTTTAATATTTAGTATAAAAACCATTATTTTAATTTTAAAATAATCAGTAATCCTTTCTTTAAATCTATAACTATTAATTTTATAAATTTTTAATTCTATAACTTGAATTCTATAAATTAAATAAATTTAAGTAATATAAAAATAATTGTAGCTATATAAATAACTACAGTTTTAAAAACAAAGTATATAATTATTAACTCTTTTTAAAAAATTATAAAAGATCATAGTT
Organism: Methanobrevibacter arboriphilus; assembly: GCF_019669925.1. Lineage (NCBI taxonomy): Archaea > Methanobacteriati > Methanobacteriota > Methanobacteria > Methanobacteriales > Methanobacteriaceae > Methanobrevibacter > Methanobrevibacter arboriphilus. Next base: position 132,372 of record NZ_AP019779.1, on the reverse strand, counting down.
TTCTCTAGGTTTAATTAGTAACATATCAGGATGGATGACAGCATAATTGTCTAAACATAACTTTTCATCTTCATCAACCCAAATATCAAAAGGAAGGCGATAAGATCTAATGATTTTTTTCAAATAAACTGGAGCTTGAGGAATATAAATTTTAAAACCTTCCTTATGGACAGCTTCTAAAAAATCCTTAAACTTACCTCTACCAATATTAGTAGCTTCAATATAATCAATATATAACTTTTTCCCATCTTGAATATAAACTCTTGAAGTGTTTTTAAAATGTTTTGGAACAAAACCTACTCTTTTAGATAATGCATGTTCTTGACTTAACCTAACTTTCAAATAAACAACCCCTTGGGCTTTTAAAAAATCTTATTAATATGGATAAATATACTTTAAACAGTGTATTTTAATATATAAATCATTAATAAAACATAAATTATTAAATAATTCTTTTGAGATGATTATATTTTCTTTTTCCTGATTTAAATAATTTTCTAGTTTCTTTAAAAATAATTTTTATTTATAAATACTTATATATACTTATATAATAATAATTTTTGTTTTTAATTAAAATATCAATTGTAAAATAAAAAACATAGAAAAAGATATATTAAAAATAAAAACCTGAATAATAAAAACATAAATATTGTTGTGAAAAACAATTCTAAATGAAGATTTCCAAAAAATCAACTAATAACTAATAAAAATCAGATAATAACCATTAAAAATCAAATGGTAACTATTACATTTATTATTTAACTATCTAATTTTTTATATCCTATTTTTTGCTTCTAGCTTTCTTATTACAATCAAAACAAAAATCTTTTTCCACATTTGATTTAAAAGTTTTACCGCAACTTTTACACCTTAGCTCGATTAAAGTGGACTTTTTATCTACAATATCCAATGAACATGAACATTTCCACCCCATTTTGCCATTTAAAGCTGCTTCAAAAGCTTTATCTTCATCTGTTTCTTTTGGCATATTATTAGATATATTTACAATGCTTATATATTTTTCTAGAAATCTGATTCTTTTTTTATATAATAATATTAAAGAGAAAAAAATATTATTAAATATAAAAATCTGCTTTTATTAGATTTATCCATAAAACAAAATATATGTAATATTAATAATAAAAATAATAATAGAACAATAATAATAGATTTAAAAATTGTGATATAATGGAAAATTATGATGATAAAGCTTACAAAAGAGCTAAAAAGAGAGTGGATGATGTAAAAGGATTTTATATTCATTTAGTTACATATATTATAATAAACTTTTTTTTGTTTATAATAAATTTAATATTCACTCCAGGTACATGGTGGTTTTTATTCCCACTTATCTTCTGGGGAATAGGTTTGATCTTTCACTTCTTAGGAATTTTTGTATTTGAAAATAAACTATTAGGAAAAGAATGGGAAGAAAAAAAGATAAAAAAATACATAGAAGAAGAAAAAAATAAAAAATAGGTAAAAAATAGCTAAAAATACTTAAAATATTTAAATAAATATTTCTGGATCTCTCCTTTGTGAAAAGTTATCTTCTAACATTTTAGCAAGCCCTATGATTTTTTCATTATCATTGAATTTTGCATCTTCAGGGCATATCTTTATACATTCACAACAAAGAATACATTTTTTTGGATCTGCTTCCCTTGGATTATCCATACTTATAGCACCAGTTGGACATTCTTCTGCACAATCCATACATTCGGTACAATCATCATTAGTAGAGGGTGTAACATGGGGGAGCACTCCCCTTTCTTTGTAAGGATAATTACCTTTAATATCAATACTATCAACTTGATTATCACCAATATTTTCAAGTTTCATTACTATTGAATCTCCAAATGCCCTTGCTTCTTCTAAGTCTTTTTCATCAGGTCGGCCTGTAGCTACTTTATCTGTAAATGAATGTTCTCCAATAAATGCCCCACCTGCGATTACTTCAAACCCATTTTCATTTAATATGTTTCTCATTTCAAGTAATGCATCATCATAATCCCTGTTTCCATAAACAGCTACTACAATAGCCTTTGTTCCATCAGCATTTAAATTATGAACATATTCTTCTATTATTTCAGGAATTCTCCCAGAATAAACAGGCAAACCTAAAATAAGAATATCTTCTTTTGAAAATTCAGGAATCCTCCCTATATCATGATTTTTAGTAATATTTATATCTTTTAAAGATGTTTTCAATTTCATTGCTACTTTTCGTGCTATTGTCATAGTTATTTTTTCACTAGTCCTTGTTGGACTAAAATATACAGCCTTTACTTCCATTTTATCATCCATTTTATAGCTTATATCTCATTTAAATTAATATATAATTAATATAATATATATCTAATTATTATAAAAATTCTAATTCTCATAAAAATCTATTTAATATATATTATAACTTTAAACTATATTATAACTTTAAACTCTAAAATATTGAAACTAAAATATAAAAACAATAGAATAAAAGTCTGATAAAAATAAAAATAAAAATTATATAGAAAGCAAAATAAAAAAAAATAACAATAAAAAGATGTTTAAAAAAAATTATAAAAAATTATAAAAAATATAAAAAAATATAAAAATATAATTATAAAAAATATAATTATATGATTATAAAGAATATACTTATATAATTATAAAGAATATAATTGTATATTTATAAAAACATAATGATAAAATTACCTAATCTACAAATGTGTTACATCTTCTGGTTTTTCAGCTAATTTATCTGCTAACAATATTCTATGGCAGGTATCAGGTTCTTTTTCACTACATAAAATCAAAACATTATCGTGATTACCATGTTCTTTTTTAAACAAAGAAACCATATCTCTTTTTTTCATTAATTCTAAATAATGTTTTTTATACTCTTTCCAACCTATTGTTTTTTTCCTGTATTCCTTTAAGACATCCTCTGTTGTACAAAACATTTCATCATGTACATATTCACAAGAAGATAATTTATCTAAGAAATATTCCAAATCAGTCCCCTTAGTAAAACCTAATAACTGAGAATGATTATGTAAACGAACATCCAATAAAAGTTCAACTTTATTTTTATCGATATTATTAAAGAATTCTTCTGCTGTTTTCCCTGAAGATCCCATAGTAAATATTTTCATAAAAACACCTATTATATATTTATAAATTTCAATTATTATAATTTTTTCTTTTTTATAAAATTATTAGTTTTATTAAAAATTAATCAACAAAATTTTTCATCTTCATTAGAAAGTTTACTTATATAAATTTTAGACCATATATATGCTATTATTGCTCCAATTGCATTTCCAAGTACAATTCCATACCAAACACCAGTTTGTCCTAAATTTAAAACAATTGCAAAAACATATGAAAATACTATTTGAAGAATTAATGCTCTTATAAATGCAATTATCAAAGAATTCAATCCTTTTCCTAATCCTTGGAAAACTGAAGATGATACAACTCCTAATGGGAAAAATAAATAAAATAAACAGGTGATCCTTAAGAAATCTGTCATTTGCCCTAATAAATTTTCAGAACCTGGGGTATATGCAAATAAATAACTAATATATGGAGCCAAAATGAAGATAGCTATTGATAAGATTACAATAATTAAAGTTCCAAACTTTATTGCATAGCTATGAGTTATATCTATATTCTCATATCTTTTTGCTCCGAGATTTGCACCAGTTATTGCTATTACAGATGTTCCAATAGCTATAGGAATCACCATTACTATTGCAACAAAACGCCAACCTCCAGTATACACAGCAACACCATCTACACCAGATACAATCATCAAAATAGCATTTAATGTTATTGCAAGAACACTTATAAGGAAAAATTCAACACCAGCAGGTAATCCTACACTTAAAATCTCTTTTATAAGTTTACTCTTATATATAAAATCTTTTAGAGAAAATTTGATATATGTATCTCCTTTAAACCAATACAACAATAATAATGAAACTAATCCCATAGATATTACTGTTGCAATAGCTGCTCCAGCTACACCTAAATCAAGATAATAAATGAAAATTGGATCTAGAAACATATTTAATATTGCTCCAAATAACATAGCATAAGTTGTTTTTATAACATTTCCCTCAGCTCTTAATATTCCATAAGCTGTAGCTGAAAAAACTATGAAAATAGTTCCTAAAAATAGAATATTACCATATTCCATTCCTAAATTTATAGTAGGTCCTGCACCCATTGTTAATAATATTGGTTTGAGAAAAATTAGAATCAATGCTGTAAATATGATTGTAATAATAATAGTTAGTAAAATTACATGTAAAGCTGCATTATCTGCTTCTTTTTTATTTTTTGAGCCTATATACCTAGAGATTACGGCTGTAGCACCTGCACCAATTCCATTTGAAACTCCAAAAACTATTAGATATAATGGATTTACAAAGCCTATTGCAGCTAATGATGCATCTCCTAGTCCAGCTACCCATACTCCATCAATAAATGCATAGAGAGAATTTATGATCATAGCAATAATCATAGGAATAGATAACTTTAGAACAGCTTTTTTTGGATCTCCCAATAAAATCGAAACCCCATTAGTATTTTTAGTGCTATTTTTATTATTAGTTGTAATCTAATCATCTCCTATTTTTTTACAGATTTCTCTAAGTATTCTTTTTTCATTTTCAGTCAACTCTTTTAAACATTGATCATGTATCTCATCTCTAATTCTACATATAGGATTTATTATAGATTTTCCTTTATTTGTAAGTACTAATTGAAAAGATCGCCTATCTTCTTGATTTTTTTGTCTTATTATATATCCTTCATCTTCAAGATGATCAATAAGATATACCATAGTAGTTCTATCAATCTTTAAAATTTCTCCTAATTTTTTTTGATTGATTTTTTCATTGTTAAAAATTGATACAAGCACACGATAATGATTTGTTACTATAGAATAATCTTTTAAAGCTTCATCAAACTTTTCTCCAAATTTATGAAGAATAGTTGCAAGTACATACCCATAACTATTATTCACATCTAAATAATCGTTATTTAAACACAAAATTTTCTCTCCAAAAATTAATCATATTTTATGATAATCAGTATTACTGATTATATTTATATCAAACAATATATAAATATTTCTAATAAAAATGTTAATAAAAAAATAAAAAATTGATAAAGGATTAATAAAAAATTAAAAAATTATTTATAAAGTCTATTATTTTACCTATCTTTTATTTTACATTTAAATCTGTGATCTTAATATTCTAATATCCCTTATATTCAGGTTCACATCCACAAGGATGGGCTTTTGTTAATTTATTGTTTTCTAACATAAAAACATCAGTAATTTTAAAGTTTTTTATTAGTACTTCTAATATTAAATATGCAAGAAAACTAGTGTCTACTATCACATCTATGAATTGTTTTTTATCCAAAATATCTTCAATAATTTGATTTATATCATTATAAACCTCATCCATATCTTTATTTATGTCTATTTCAAACTTATTTACTTTTATATTATCAAAAATCCCATTTTGTTCTGATATTTTTTCATTAAGATAAAATATCTCTGTTATTTCCTCATTTATTAATTCATCTTTATTTTTTAGCTTAGTAAAACTTTCTTTTATAATATTTTCGTTTAATATATTTTCACTAATATTTGTAAGTAAAATAGCCATATTATCCCTTCATATAGTATGATACTTTTATAAATAAATTGTTTTTATTAACATTTTTATTTTTTATATTTTGAATTAATGTAATATTATTTAAAATAGTATTAGATATAAAGTTTTCAGTATAAATTTACATAAAAATATTAAAAATTAATATTAATAATAACAAATGAATAAATGATAATAAAAATAAATATTGATGATAAAAGTTGATATTAATGATAATAAAAACGAATATCGACTATGAAAGCTGATATTAATTATAATAAAAATAATATTAATGAAATTAGATGTTAATCGATGAGTTTATTAAGATATAATTGATAAGAAAATATTTAATGAAATATTTAATAAAAAGTGTGAAAAAATGCTATTTGAAGATTTAAAATCATTAGAAACTAATGATGAAATATCTAAAAATGATATATTAAAAATTTTAAAAAAATGGGCTGAAAACGTTTCTGTTTTTGATATTATGAATTCAACATCTAAATTTAGAGAATCATGTAAATATGTTCAAGAGGAGTATAAAGGTCATTTTGATGATATATATGTAAAAAACTTTTATATGCGAATAAAAGATATAAAAAAGGACAATAAAGATTATAAAGATAATATTAATAAAAAAACCTTTTTAAAAGCTATTGATTACTTTAAAAAACAAGATGATCAAAGAAAAGTAGAAAATAAAATAAAAAGTAAAATAAAAAATAAAGTAGAAAATAAAGTAGAAAATAAGTTAGAGAATAATGAAGAAATTAAATTAGAGAATGAAGTAGAAAAAAATGAAAAAGATAAAATAAAAACTAAACTAGAAAGTAAAGAAAATGGAACAAAAGTTCAAAGACTAATATACTATCTAATCTGTATTTACACAACTTTTATTTTAGATGAACCAATTCATCATGTAGGAAGTATATTCCCAGGACATACTAAAGTTAGATATGAAAATGGAACTTATTATTGTCCTGTGAAAAATAACAATGTAGGGAACTTAAAAGCAGTTTGTAGATTTTGTATAGCTAAACAAGGATAAATAAAGAATATTGATAATTTAAAATTACTATATATCTTTTTAAATTATATATTTTTAAATATAATTTTAAATATATGTTTTTAAATATATGTTTTTAAAATTATTATATGTTACAATTTTAAATCAAAAATCCATTTTAAATTCTTTTTTTCTTTCCAATATTCAGGATCTTCTTGAAAACGTTCAAAAATATGTTTCCAATAATTTCCTTTATTTATATCCCAATAAACCCCATAGTCTTCAGAATTAGTAACTTTCTCATAAATCTCATCTAATATACTTTCATCAAACTCAAATCCAAATAAATTTGGATCTTGTTTCTCAGCAAGAACCCCTAACATAGATTTACAGCATTTAACACACTTACTACAATTTTTTCCTGAAATGCTTTCCCAACAAACTTTTATATAAACATTCTTATCATTTTCATTTACATAGTCTAGTATTTTTCCAATTTTTTCTTGTCTTGTAAAATCAAATCCATCATGGATAACTTTACAATTAGAAAATTTAAAATAATTATCAATTATTGGTGAAGATCCACAAGGAATAACTTCTACACCTCTCTCTTCTAAATCCCTTGTAGAATGTGATGAAGCTATTAATATATTTCCTATTTGATTTTTATAAGCATAAATAACACCATGACTTATTATACTTATTCCATGCTGAAGACCATGCCACCAATTGTCATTAATAGCTATAATTTCCCCATTAAGTTTTTTAATATTCAACAATTCCTTAAAATCAGATTTAATAAAAACCTTTTCTAAATCAAATTCCTTGGAAAATTGATTAATTATGTCTGATAAATTTTTCCAACCTTCAGTTTCATCAATAGGCATATCAGAACCCCAAATACTAGTTAAAACTGGTTTTTTATCAATATTATTAATAACAGTGAATGTTGAATCAACTCCTCCACTGAAAAATGACATATATTTATCTTCCATGAAAATTCTATCATAATCAACAATTTTTTTAACAATTAACCTACCTTTAAATTCAATTTTAGGAAACATTAAAGAAAAATTTTCTTTAATTGTTTTAATTGATTCAAAAAAAGTTTTGTCTAACTCATCTATGACTATTGTAGCATCCATAATCCAACTAACAGGTAAAACATTGGATAAAATAGGTATTATTGATATTCCTTCAGGAACTGAAGATAAATCATCTTTCACATTTATATGATCAATAAAGCTATCTTTTTTAAGAAAATATTTATCTAAATCATGAGTTGTGGAAATATTATAAAAAAAGCCATTATTTTTAAAGATGGGCTTATCAATTGCAATGATTTTTCTGTTAAATGCTTTATCAAAATAATATCTAAAAAAATTCATAAAATCTCCCCCTGATAAAAAAATATGAATCCCGTCTAAAAAGATAGTTTTTTAGATTAAATCAAATATGATTCACAAATAATTTTATATAGTTTTAAATAACTAAAACTTAACAAAAATATATTTAATAACTATATTATAAGTTTTACTATTAATAATACTACGAAGTAGTAATTTTAAATGTTATTATGTTGTTATAAATTAGTATAAATTATTAAATATAACTATATTTATTAATATAATTACTATTAAAAATAATCTAAAATTAAAATTTTTGAAATTTAAGATATCATAATCCTTGAAAACATTAATAGAACGATAATAGATAAACAATAAATAATATGCAGATAATATATAAATGATAAGTAAATAATAGGTAGATAATATATAAATAATAAATAAGTAATAGGTAGATAATATGAAAGCTAATCCATTAGAAATTCCAATAACCGACAATCATATCCATGTAGATCCTATTAATGGCATTGGTCCTGTAAAAGTAGCTAAACAATTTTATAATGTGGGTGGAAGAGTTATGATAATACCTAACAAACCTTCATGGACTTTTGGAGAGCCATTTAAGTTTAAAAAATCTATGGATTTAGTTATTAGCTATGCAAAAGACATTAGTGAAAATACAGAAGTTAAAGCATTCCCCATCGTTGGTGTTCATCCTGCTGAAATTTCAAGGCTTGTTGAAAGTGGAAAATCTTTAGAAGATAGTTTTGAAATGGTTAAGAAAGCATTAGAATATGGAAAAAAATTAATTTTAGAAAAAAAAGCTGTTGGAATTGGTGAGATAGGCAGACCTCATTATGAAGTATCAGAAGAAGAAATGGAATATCAAAATAAAGTTCTTAAATATGGATTAGAATTAGCTAAAGATATTGATTGTCCTGTACAATTACATACAGAATCAGCTAGTGAAAAAGAATTTAAAGAGTTTGCATCATTTGCAGATGAAATCAATTTCAATAAGAAAAAATTAATAAAACATTTTTCAGGACCTTATATAAAAAAAGATGAAAATTTTGGTCTTACACCTTCGGTTATGTCAGGAAAAGATAATATTAAAATAGCTATATCCAAAGGAAACAATTTTTTAATGGAAACTGATTATCTTGATGATCTAACTCGTCCTGGAGCAGTACTAGGTCCAAAAACCGTTCCAAAAAGAACTCTTGATTTTATAAATAAAGAAATATTCACAGAAAAAGATGCTTTTAAAATACATAAAGATAATATAGAAAGTATTTATTCTATTGAAGTTTAATAAGTATTAAAACTTAAAATAAGATAAAAAGCAATATTAAAACTAAACATTGAATATTCTAGCTACTCCCACAACATTAGAAGCATTAGTCCATTTTTCAAGAGCTATCATTTCCACATAAGACCCATTTACAATGGCAGTGACAGTATCATTATTATCACTTGATAAAAAGATTCTATCCCCACTAATATTTCCTAAACGTTTTATAAGAAGAGTTTCTTCAGGATCTTTAACAACAATAATATCTCCAACTTTAGGATTTTTTGTTTTTTGAATTATAACATTCTCTCCATCCTGCAATGTAGGAACCATTGAAACTCCATCAACAGTAACTTGCATAGGCATTTGATTTTCACCAAACTGAGAATTAATATTAATTTCTATATCTTTAAACCCATAGTTTTCAGCTATTTCTGTTATTCCTGCTCTTAGTGTACTTGCATTACTATCAATATTATTCATCTGATAGTATGTATAATTTTCCAAATCAGCATTCATACTACCTAAATCTTTTCCAAATGGAGAAGAAATCACATTGACAGTTGCATTTTGCCCATCTAAATTAACATCAATAATTGCTGTATCAGCAAAAACTGAAGAGGTTATACCAATTCCTGCACAAATAATTAAGATTAAAGCTATAGTAATCAGTATTATTTTATTTTTCTTTATAAAAATACCTCCGATAATTATTATCGTTGAATTTTTTCATTATGACTATTTCAAATATTATCATTATTAATATTATTTAATATGATTAATAACTAATATTAATAATATCACCAATATTACTAACATTATCAATATTACTAATATCACCAATATTACTAACATTATCAATATTACTGTATATAACGAGATAATAGTATATTAATTATTCATAATGATATAATTTTTTATAGTAATAATAAGATGAATAAATCATTTAAGAATAAAAAATTTAATAAAAATATAAATAAAATTTCAGAAAATATTACACAAAATATTATAATCAAAATAATCTTTTTAAAAAAGATTAAAAAGATTTAAAAATTAGCTAAAATAGTTAAAAATAGTTAAAAAATAAGTAAAAATAGATAAAAAAATTAAAAATAGCTAAAAATAAATAATAAATTAAAAATAGGTAAAAAATAGCTAAAAATAGATAAGAAATTAAAAATAGCTAAGAATAGATAAGAAATTAAAAATAGCTAAGAATAGATAAGAAATTAAAAAAATTTAAAAAATTTAAAGAGTTAAAAAAGCTAAATATCATCTAAAAGATCATCATGATCCATTAGATCCATGTTTATTAGTAGTTTCATAGTTTCAATATCAATCTGACCAGGAGCTGTCACATCTCCACCAGTAGCAAATGTAAAAGGTGCATTGAATTTAGAGGCCATAACTCGAGTATAACTTCCTATTTCACCCATAGATATAGCTATTGTATTATCACAATGAGACATTATAGCTAAAACATTTATAGTATCCTCTAAATTTCTTGGCATAACAGCAATTTTAGCTACATCACCTAATTCTTTTTCTTCATTTACAATTTTAAGTAAATAATCAACTGAAGGTGTTTTTTCAAAATCATGAAAAGATATGATAGTTTTAACATTAGCTTCTCTACATTTATCAATAAGAAAATTTCGAAGACAAGGATCAGTTTGAAGTTCTATATCAATATACTCAACATTTTCTAAATCACAACAATTTTTAAGAATATTTATCCTTTCTTTTTCACTACCTAAAAAGAATCCTCCTTCCTTTTTAGAACGATTAGTTGCTATAACTGGAAAATTAATAGACTCAATAATATTTTTAACCATATCAGAATTAACATTAGCTATACCATCAATCCTAAGTTCAAGAAGATCAGCCCCTTTTTTAACAAAATCTTGAGCAGTATTAATTATATCTTCTTCTTTTTCTTGTAGAATAGGAATAGCTATTTTAGTCTGTGAAATCAATATTCTTCCTCTTTGATTAAATTATCTATGAAATCATTCTTAATTTTAATATAAATTAATTATAATAGTAAACAATAGTAGTATGAATTAATTAGTAGTATGAATTATGTTTCTAATATAGATTAATTGTAATATTAATTAATAATCGTATGAATTATTTATAATATAAATTAATGTAATATAAAATTATATTTTATAAAATTATATTTTTTAAAGTAATGTTTTGTAAAGATATGTTTTGTATTTACTCTTAATTAACTTTACTGTTTTTTTACTGTTTTTTAAAAATAATTAATATAACAAATAAAATTCAAAAAGAATAGATAAAACCTACAATAATATAAATAAGAATTAATAAATAATAATTATCATAAACATTAATAATTAAATTATTAAGTATATAATTAAACATATAAAGAATTAATAAATTAAAAATTATAGAATAAATTAAAAATTACTAGGTGTTAAATTGAAAATAACAGCTATTGGAGCAGATATCTCTAAAAATGATGTTTCTTGTAGTTATTCATTGATTAATGATATAGAAAATGATATCCATAAGTTGATTGAAGCAGGAGCACATAGTGCTGCTTTAACAAACATCACAGGTGATGATATAGTAATATCTGCTTTTGTAGAAGATAATCTACTAGAAAAAATAAATCAAGGGATCGTAAATATTCTAAGAAAGAATGCTGAAGATATTGGTGATGTGGCTGGAATATCTGATAATCCAGAAACTGCAGGAGAAGGAATTTCTTATGGAGAAGCAAATATTAGGCAGGATAGATATCCTGATGCAATTATAGTTGCATTTGATACTTATGGAGGAGAATCATTCGTAGAAGATGTAGCTAACTCTTGTATTGATGCAGCTACTGGTATGTCTGGTCTTACTGACATATGTGATAAAATAGGTGGTCAAAAGAAAATTCCGGGAGTAGGTTATGTATCAAGTGAAACTGATGATCCTATTGTTGTAGCTAGTGTTGAAAATATTGAATCTGTTGGAGTAATTGCAGGAGCTATGATTGGTGCAGCTTGTGGAAATAAAAATACTTATCTTGTTGAAAGAGGAACTCCTTGTAATGTTATTCCAGGAAGTGTGATTTTTTCAGTTTCTGCTTTTATGAATGGTAATGTTATTGATTTATCAATTCCTTTTCAAGAAAGGTCTAGAATTTTAAAATAATCAAAAACAACACTTGATTATTAAATATTATTATTATTAAATTTATTAAATATTATTATTAAATATAACTGAGATATTAAATAAATCATTATAAAATATATTATAAAATAAAATGAGGGTAAAAATGATCTTATTAAATGAAGATACAAGATGTTTAGTTCAAGGAATTACAGGAAAACAAGGATCGTTCCATACAGAGCAAATGCTTCAATATAATACAAATATTGTAGCCGGCGTAACTCCTGGAAAAGGAGGGCAACAATTTCAAAATGTACCTATATTTGATTCTATCGAAGCAGCTAAAGAAGAAACAAATGTCAATGCTTCAATAATATTTGTTCCAGCTCCTTTTGCAAAAGATGCAGCTTTTGAATCAATAAAGCATTTAGATCTTGTAGTTATTATCACAGAACATATACCAGTCCATGATTCAATGGAAATAATGGCTTATGGGAAAAATAAAGATGTTACTGTTATTGGACCTAATACACCAGGAATAATATCTCCAAAAGTTGGAAAGATGGGGATTATGCCAACTCATATATTTTCAGAAGGAAATGTAGGAGTTATATCTAGAAGTGGAACTTTAACCTATGAAGTAGCTAGTCAACTTACCAGAGAAGGAATTGGTCAAAGTACATGTATTGGAATTGGAGGAGATCCTGTAATTGGAACAAACTACTCTACAATACTGCAAAAATTTGAAGATGATCCAGAAACAGAAAAAATTGTGATGATTGGAGAAATTGGAGGAAATGCTGAGGAAAAAGCTGCAGAATATATTGACAAAAACATCTCAAAACCAGTTGTCTCATATATTGCAGGTATAACTGCACCTCCAGGTAAAAGAATGGGACATGCCGGAGCTATAATTGAAGGAAATAGTGGAACTGCAGAAAGTAAAATGAGAGCTCTTAAAAAAGCAGGTGTAAGTGTAGCTAAAAAGCCTTCAGACATCGTTGAATTAATTAAAACAATCTGACGAAACAGGAGCTTTCTTTATGGATAAAAAAGATATAATCCAAAAACTTAAAAATGGTGAAATGAAATTATATGAAGTTGATAAATATTCATCTTCTACTGAACAAGCTATTGATATAAGAAGAGAGTTTATTGAAGAAACCACCAATACAAAACTCAATACAATATCTAATTACACTCTTGATATGGAATCAGCTTCTAAAAAAAATATTGAAAACCCCATTGGAACAATACAAATCCCAATTGGAGTTGCAGGACCATTAAGAATCAATGGAGAATACACAGAAAATAAAGATTTTTATGTTCCACTTGCAACATCTGAAGGAGCTCTTGTAGCATCAGTTAACAGAGGATGTTCTACAATAACAGAAGCAGGAGGAGTGAATGCTAGAGTTATTGATGATAAAATGACAAGAGCACCTGTGATTAAAGCAAAATCTGGAGTTCAAGCCATTGAAATTAAAAAATGGTTTGAAGACAACTTCCAAAAACTAAAAAAAATAGCGGAAAGTACCACAAACCATGGAAAACTTTTAAAAATTGACCCAATACTTGTTGTGGGAAATTACATTTACCCTCGTTTTGTTTACTCTACTGGAGATAGTATGGGAATGAACATGGTTACAATAGCTACAGAAAAAGTTTTAGAACTTTTATTAAATGAAACAGATGCTCAATTAATCGCACTAAGTGGTAATGCATGTGTTGATAAAAAACCATCTTCCATCAATTTAGTTGAAGGTAGAGGTAAAACTGTGATTGCAGATATAATTATCCCAGAAGAGATAGTTAAAAATAAACTCAAAACTACAGCAGAAGCAATAGTAGAAGTTAACACAGCTAAAAATCTAATTGGATCAGCTATTAGTGGAAGTATGGGATTTAATGCACACTTTGCAAATATGATTGGAGCGATATTTTTAGCTACAGGTCAAGATATAGCTCATGTAGTTGAAGGATCATTAGGAATAACCACAGCAGAAGATAGAGATGGAGATTTATACTTTTCTGTAACCATGCCTGATTTACCAATAGCTACAATTGGTGGTGGAACAAGCCTTAAAACAGCAAATGAATCATTGGAAATTTTAGGTGTAGCTGGATCTGGAAATGTTAAAAAGTTTGCAGAAATAGTGATAGCTACCGTTTTAGCTGGAGAATTATCTTTAATGGGTGCATTAGCTGCAGGACATCTAGCTAGAGCTCACAAAGAATTAGGAAGAGCTTAATAAATTTTAGAAGGTTTTAACTATGGATTTAAAAGAAGTAGATAATCCAAATAAACTAGATAATAAATTAAATGATAAATTATACAATAAGTTAGATAATATAAAAAAAATTGATGACATGACTAATTTTGATGATTTAGAACAAGAACTGCTTGGTCTAGAATATCCAGAAATAGAACTTGAAACTGATGATATTAAACTAATATTAACACTAAAAAAAGACTATTCCAAAATTAAAGATCTTGAAAATAGAAAAAAAGAATTTATTAAAGATATAAATGACTTTATTGATGAATTTATAGCTACTCCTGAATTTGAAGAATTAATGGAATATTACTAGTTATATCAAAAAATAAAAAATATAAGAATATAAGAATATATAAATAAAAAGATTAATTCTAAAAATAAACAAAAAAAATAATATATATTAAAAATTAAATAAAGATTTTTGAGCAGAATCTTTTTTGATTTCTTTATCTTTTTTAATATTATTCTCTTTATCATCATCTGTTTTAGTAGTTTCTTCTTCTTTTTTGGATTTATTTTTATTTATCCTGTCTTTTTTTGAAGAATTTAACTCTTCTTTATTTTCTTTTGTTTTTTCAGTTTCTAATTTTAAATTAGATTCTTTATTTTTTATATTAGGCTCTAAATTAGATGTAAATAATGATTCTTCCTGATTTAATGAGTTATTGTTCAATTTAATATTTTTTTCTTTAGCTAAATCATCCTGATTTTGTTTTTCTTTTCTTTTATCTAATTCTTCTTGTCTTTCTTTTTCTTTTCTTTTAATAACAGACTTTGGAATTTTTCTTTTCCTGAATCTTTTTATTTCATCTTCATCAAAATCAAAGAATGTGGAAATATCATAAGCTACATCATCATTTTCAAACATTATTTCAAGATAAGGAAACATTGAAATAGCCACACTATTAGAAACATGAATTTTTTCAGCCATTTTCTCTGCAATTCCATCTCTAAGAGCTCTTTTACCTTTAGTCCTTCCCATTAGAGAGAATGCCATTGCACCAGTAAGCCTTGTGAATTTTTTATAAGTATCATCTTTAGATAATGCAACACCAACCCCCATAAATTCACTAGCATATCTCCAATAAGTATAATTTCTAGTTTGCCTAGCTCTTCCAAAGTATAAATCAGCTTCACTAACCATTTCATAAGCTTTTTTAATTTCTTTAGGTTTTTCATATTCTCTAGGAATATTTTCAGCAATATACTCTAATACTAAAGTTGGATCCTCATCTAATCTAAGAGAATTCTTTACTTTATCAATACTTTTACTTTTTAAAACTCTTCTAACACTATCAAAAATATTATTAGTATTGTCTTTTTGAGAAACAAGCTCTAAGTCAGACATCTCAAGTTTTTTAGTTTCTTCAGCTATAACTTGAAGAGTGTTTAAAGCTGATCTCATATCACCATTAGAACCTTTAGCTAAAGCACGTACAGCTTCAGGGTCTGCTTCAATTCCTTCTTTTACACATATTCTTTTGAGTAATGCATTTATAGAATTAGTATGGACTTTTCCTATCTTAATGACTTTACATTTTGGTTTTATACTAGTCAATCTTTTACTATAAAAGTCATTAGCTGTCATAACAATAGGATGGATACTTTCTTTAATTATTTTACCAATAGCTCTAGTTCCACCTCTATCATCAGTTCCATGAATACCATCGACTTCATCTAATATAATAAGTTTATACTCATTATCATTAGTAAAAAATGATTTGGTAGTTGCTGATTGACCTACAGTATTCATGATTATGTCATAGGAACGTTTATCACTCGCATTAAGCTCAATAAAGTCTGAAAATTCACGAGCTATTACATGAGCAATGGTTGTTTTCCCAGTTCCAGCTGGTCCAACAAGTAATAAGCATGGCTGAGGATTACCTTCTTTCCACTCTTTAACCCATGCTTCAATTTCTTTTTTCTGTTTACCGTTTCCAATAATTTCATCAAAATTTTTTGGTCGGTATTTTTCTGTCCAACGCATATTACTTACCTATATATAATAAATAGCTAATCTAATGTTAAATAGTTAATATAATGCTAAATAGCTATGATTACAACTAAATACAATTCTAAATAGCTATAATACTAAAATATAATAATTTAATACATTAAATATTTTATAATAAATGTAATTATAAAAATTTAGTTAAAAGTGCTTCTAATTGAATCCTCGGGTTTGCACCTTCCCTAATTCTAAAGTCAGAATCAGCAATAGCTTCAATCAAAGGAATATACACTTCTCCATCCATTTTCCCTTCCATTGCTCTTTTAGTAACATCTTGGTAAATCTGATTTACCATATCTTCTCCACTAGTTCCTTGTAAAACCATTGTTTCACGAAGTAAGTCTCTCGCGCCCATGAAATCACCAGTAAGAGCTTTAGTAACCATATCACTAATATCTTTTGGCCTTGCCTTTGAAACAACCTCATATATTCTATCTTCTGTTATTGTACCTTCACCAGATGCTGCAGCTTGAAGGAGATTAATTGCTTTACGTAGGTCTCCTTCAGCAAAGTAAACTATAGTTTCAATAGAATTTGATTCATAGTCTAGATTTTCTTGATTAGCTATGTATTCTAATCTATCTGCAACATCTTGACCTTTAATTGGAGCAAATCTAAATATAGCACATCTTGATTGAATAGGGTCAATAATCTTAGAAGAGTAATTACATGAGAGTATAAATGAAGCAGTTTTAGTATACATCTCCATCTCACGACGCAATGCATGTTGAGCATCTTTAGTCATGTTATCAACTTCATCTAAGAAAATTATCCTAAATGGAGCTCCAACAGGCTTCAAACGGCAAAAATTCTTAATATTAGTACGAACAGTTTCAATACCTCTTGCATCTGAAGCATTTAATTCTAAAAAGTTTTGACGCCAATATTCACCTAAAATAGATTTAACTAGAGCAAGGGCAGTTGTTGTTTTTCCAACTCCTGCAGGACCTGTAAACATTAAGTTTGGCATTCCTTCTTCATTTACATAATTTTTTAATCGCTCAATAATGTGTTTTTGCCCTACAACATCTTCTAAAGTTTGTGGTCTGTATTTTTCTACCCAAGGTCCTTTCATTATATCACCAATTAACTAATAAATATAATTAAGTTAAAATTTCATTTAATTATAAACATTCATTAAAAATAAATCATTAGTTCTGATATTATTATCATCCACTGCTAATAATACTAATAATATAATAAATAACTATCTTTTATAATTATACTATATACTATAAGATTTATAAACAATATTTTAACTATTTCTATATTTCATAATATTATTTTATCTACTACTATTATTTTATCATAACTTTATATAATAACACTTATATTATTATTTTTTATAATATTATTTCTTTATATTATTATTTCTTTATATTATTATTTTATAAAATATTATTTTTGTTAGTAGATGAAAAATATTCTAAATAATAAAAATAATAATGATTTAAATGAATTTAATAGTCATATAAATATCTTTATTTTTGTTATATTTATTTATTATCATTATGAATTTTTTATTTAAAATATAAAAAAATTTTCATTGAAATATAAATAATTTTTATAAAAACTTTTTATAAAAGAATTTTTATTCTATTATTGACATATATTATTAATATATAATAACAACTAATTTAATTAAATATATGTTAATTACACTCTTTATGGAATTTTAAATCTATTAGGAGGAAAATTATGAAGGATTATAGAAAAGCTAATCTAGTAGGGTCTGATTTAAGAAAAATGGATTTTAATAATGTTGATTTCAGACGTGCTAATTTAAGCAATGCTAACTTATCAAAAATTAATATAAAAAATTGTGATTTTACATGTGCTAATCTTAAAGGTGCAAATTTGCAGGGGTCTGATCTAAAAGGTGTTAATTTTCGTGGCGCAGATATGAGTTACTGCAACCTTAAAAATGTGAATCTTGATGGGGCAGATTTATCTGGAGCTAAACTGTATAATGCTAAATTAGATGGTTCAAGCTTAAACAAAACATATATTAGAGGAACAGATATTAGAGGAGTAAACTTCGATGATGTCGATACAAAAAATGCCATTATAAAACTTGTATATGATGGAAGTTATAAAAGAACAAGAAGTTTATAGTATATTAAATAGTTAATGATTAATTTTTAGAAATTTTATTTAATTAATAATCGATAATTAACTAAAAACTAATATTTAATTAATAATCAACCTTTACTAATAACTAATATATAAACTATCAAATAATAGTTAAAATATTTAAAATAATCAAAAATATTCATAAAATGGATTGATAATATGTTTGGGAGATTTAAAAAGAAAGAAAAAATATCTGATGAAAATTTGATTGAATTAGATATTGAAGAACCTGTTGATTGTCTTTGTGATTTTACATACAATTTTTATTGGAATCATAAAGGAGAAAAAATGGGTTTAACCGATAAAATCCCCAACAATGATTATACTTTCCAAGACCTTGTTGAACATTTGAAAAAAGGAAATTCCATAAAAATAAATGGAGATGTAGGTCATAGACTTTGTTCAAGTATGGGTGTTGATTTAGCATACTTTGGTGGAACTGGATCTGCAATTCCAGTTGGAGATGTATTTATAAATGGTAATGTAGCTAGTAGAATGGGAATAAGTATTAGAAAAGGAAACATTTATGTTAATGGAAATATTAAAGATCCAATTGGAAATTTAGTTGAAGTTAAGTCTGATATTAAAGGATATAGAAAATTCATTTCAGTTACAGAACTATTAATGGATGAACCTAAAAATATTAAATTAATAGGTGCAGATATCTCTGGTAAAAAGCTTGAGATTAGTGATGGGTTAATAAGAGATACTTTAGGTGCTAGATTAGATAAAGATTTTGAAATTATCTTAGATGGAGATGCTGATCTTTCAACAGGAATTTTAATGAAAAATGGAGTTGTTAGGATTAATGGGAATGCTGGGAACAATACAGCTGCTCTTTTAAATGGAGGGACTGTTATAATAAATGGAAATTGTGATGATTTTACAGCAGTTGAAATGAAAAAGGGCATTGTTATTGTTAATGGAGATGCTGGAAAATTTTTAGGCCCTAAAAAAGTTTCTGGAAAAATATATAGTAAAGAAGGAAGTCCAATACATCCCATAAAAAAACAAAAATTAGACAGTACAGATAAGAAGATTCTACAAGAATATAAATTTAATCCAAACGGGTTTTTTAAATTTGATTAAATAAAGTGAAATTATCATGAATTTAATCTTAAAAGATAATTTTTTTTAAGTATATCTTAATATCTCTATATAAAATTAAAATAACAATTTGTAATAATAACAAAATTTATATAGATAAAAATACATATTAATATCGATATTTTAATATTTTTATATTTAATGTAATGAATATTTCAATAATATGAAATATTTTAATAGTATGTACTATCTTAATAGTATTCTAATACTATAAAATATTTTAATTAGTACAGTATCATTAATTAATAAAATTATCATTAATCAATAAAATAATTAATAAAAATAATTAATATTAATAATTAATATTAATAACTAATATAATATTACTAATTAATATAATATTGCTAATTAATATAATATTAATAATTAATAAATGCTAATTTTAGTAAAAGCATTTATAATTAATAAATATTAAGAGTCAATAATTTAATTTGATAAAAAAGGTATTTAAATGATTGTAAGGACATGGAAACTAAAATTAAGATTGAGTCTTGCTGTAATGTTATTATTCGGATTAATATTTGCTATTGTGATATTAGCAGCTACTTTATTAGGATATGGTGGAAATTACACACTATTCGTAATATTAGGATTAGGAATAATATTTATACAATACCTAATAGGACCTTCAATGGTTGAAAAAGCAATGGGAGTAAAATATGTTACAGAACAACAAGCTCCAGAATTACACCAAATGGTTAGTGAATTAGCTATGAATGCAGGAATTTCAAAACCTAAAATCGGAGTTTCTGAAACAAATATTCCAAATGCATTTGCTTTTGGAAGAACTAAAAAAGATGGAAGAGTTTGTGTTACAAGAGGAATTCTTAATACATTAAACAAGGATGAGCTAAAAGCTGTTCTTGGACATGAATTATCTCATATTAAACATAATGATATGGCTGTTACAACATTAGTAAGTGCAGTTCCACTTATATGTTATTATATTGCCCTATCATTTCTATTTAGTGGAGACAGTAGAAATGGTGGAGGTATTTTAATCGGAGTTTTAGCTATTGCTGCTTATTTCCTAGGACAATTAATTGTTTTATTCATATCAAGAACTAGAGAATATTACGCAGACTTAGGAAGTATTGAAATTGGTGGGAAACCAGATAAATTAGCTTCAGCTTTATATAAACTTGTTTATGGTGCTGCAAAATCTCCTAAAGAAGAAGTTAAAGATATTCAAGGAGTAAAAGCATTCTTTTTAAATGATATATCAAATGCTAGAGATGATATAGAACAATTATCTCAATTAGATTTAAATAGAGATGGTGAAATATCTGAAATTGAGTTAGCTCAATTAAAAAGTAAAAATGTCAATATAAAAACTAGTGATAAAGTTATGGAATTGTTTTCAACCCATCCAAATATGCTAAAAAGAATAGAAAGATTAGCTGAGTATAGCTAATCAATATTTAATTTTTTAATTCTTTAGTTATTTAATTTTTTATTTATTCAATTTTCTAATATTTTCCAATTATTCTTATTATCTTTTATTTTTGTTTTTAATTTTATTTTTTTAAGTACTTATTACTATTAATATATTTATTATTAATATACTTATTATTAATAATTTTTTCTTTAATCTACTTATAATTAAACAGATTACTAGTAAATACCTGCATTAATATCTTTAGCTGTATTATAAGCATCATAGATAGCATATACCCATAAGATTACCGCTATGATAGGTGGAATTATAAGGAAGAATAAAGCTATACATATATATGATACTACTAATAGTATTAATCCTTTAGCAATTTCTCCATTATATATTTGACCTAAACCAATAATCAAGAATGATAAAACAGCTGCTAAGCCAGGACTTTTCTCATCTTTAATTATCACTTTTGTTTGTTCATAAGTACTTTCATTGTTTTTTTCAAAATCATTTACACTTTCAGAATTAACTTTAGTTCCACAATCAGAACAGAAGTCGCTTCCTTCTTCTAATTTTTTCCCACATTCTGGACAATAACTATCCATTTTTTTTCACCTTTTTTATATTTTTATAAAATATAAAGTTAAGATATTATAAAATTAAAAAATAATAATAACTAATATCATTAGATACTAATAACAGTAGCTAATGAGAATAATTGATAATAATTAATAATAATTAACAAATTAATAATAATTAACAATGAGAATTTTTTACAAGTTATAAACTTCTTTAGATGGAACTATATTAACATTATTATTTTCTAAAACATTTATAAGGATATCTAAATCTTTAGATTGAAGTAGTAATATAGCTTTTTCTGTTTTTTCATGAGTAAAAGCGTAAATATATTCCAAATTGATATTATTTTCATTTAATAATTTTAAAACATTAGCAAGTCCTCCAGGAGTATCATCTAACTCAACTCCAACAACATCGATAATTTTTACAATAAAATCATTTTTTTCAAGTATTTTTTTTGCTTTTTCTGGATCATGAACAATAATCCTTAAAATTCCAAAATCAGAAGTATCTGCTAATGATAATGCTCTTATATTTACCCCACCATTAGCTAGAGCATCTAATGCATTCCATAATCTTCCTTCTTTATTTTCTAAAAATATTGATAATTGACTAATCTTCATTATATCCCTCATATTGTTAACTAATTTTCAAACATATCTCCATATAAACTAATTTTCAATTATATCCTCATACCATTATCAAGATAAATTTATTTAATAAAAATATTATTTAATGCAAATCTCTTTTATCTATTACTCTAACAGCTTTTCCTTCACTTCTCGGAATACTTTTAGGTTCAACAAGCGAAACTTTAACTCTTAGACCAATTTCATTTTCAATATAATCCTCAATCTTCTTTTTTATATTAATCATTTCTTTTACTTCATCAAAGAATATATCTGGAGATGCTTCAACCTTAACTTCAATTTCATCCATTAAATGAGGTCTAGTCACAATAATCTGATAATGAGGTTCTATACTGTCAATTTTAAGTAATGCCTTTTCAATTTGAGATGGGAAGATAGCTACACCCTTAACTTTAATCATATCATCAGATCTACCAGTTATTCTATCCATTTTTACAAAAGTCCTAGTACATTCACATTTGTCATAATGAAGAGATGTAATATCTTTTGTTCTAAAACGAATAATAGGCATTCCTTCTCTTTCTAAATTTGTTAAAACTAATTCTCCTTTTTTTCCTTCTTCTAATTGTTTTCCAGTGTTAGGATCTATAATTTCTGGTAAAAAGTAATCTTCAGAAATATGTAATCCATTTTGAGAACTACATTCAACAGCTATTCCTGGTCCCATTAACTCAGTTAGTCCATAAATATTAAATGCTGGAGCATTGAAATCATTTTCAATTTTTTTTCTCATTTCTTCAGTCCACATTTCAGCTCCAAATCCAATAGCTTTTAATCCAACAGATTTTGGATCAATTCCCTCTTCTTTTGCTACTTCAGCAAGATATAAACCATAAGAAGGCGTGAATATCAAGGTAGTAGTTCCAAAATCTTTCATAATTTCAATTTGTCTTCTTGTTTGACCAGTTGAAATTGGAACAACTATTGATCCGATTTTTTGTGCACCATAATGAACTCCAAAACCTCCAGTAAAAAGACCATAACCATGAGTATTTTGAATAATATCCTCCTCATGAATACCCATCATATTAAGACCTCTTGCCATAATTTCACTCCAATCATCAAGGTCTTTTCTTGTATAACCTGAAACAACAGGTTTTCCAGTGGTTCCAGAGGAGCTATGAACTTCCACTATTTCTTTTGGAGGTACTGCAAACATACCAAATGGATAACCCTCTCTAAGATCATCTTTAGTGGTAAAAGGAAGTTTATTAATGTCTTCAAGAGTTTCGATATCTTCAGGAAATACCCCTAATTCGGTATATTTTTTATTATAATATGGTACATTTTCATAAGCTCTTTTAACAATCTTTTGTAGCTTCTTTAGTTGAATTTCTCTTAATTCCTCTCTAGACATACATTCTGCTTCTTTATTCCATATCATATTATTTACCTTTCCGTATTTACCTTACCTTCAAAGATTTTAATAAAATAAATTAATATTAATTAATTAATAATAAGTTTTAATAATATTATAAATATTATAGATATTAAAAATATTACAAGTATTAAAACAATTAAAGCTATTAAAAATATTAAAAATATTAAATAATAAGTATTAATAATTATAATAAAATAATAACTATAATAATTGTAATAACTATGATAAATGTAATAACTATAAAAATATTAATCAATAAACATGATCTTTATAAATAAATATTAGTTTTTATTGTTATTATATGAATAATCTCTATTATATAATTCTTTATTATATGATTCCTATTTTTATATTATATATTGTTAAAAATTAAAAATATCCTATAGATTTAATTTATAATTTTTCTAGATATTCTAAACTCTTTAGAACAGGTTCTTTATCATTTACCTCAATTATATATATACCATCATAATTATTTTTCTCAAAGTTTTCAATCACTGTCTTAAAATCGATTGATCCTTCACCTAAAGCATAGTGCATATCATGATCATGATTATTATCAGATAAATGTACATGTTTAATTGAATCAAAATACATATCATTTTCTAAAAAACCATTAACACCAGCATGACCAACATCAAGAGTCATTCCCATATCCAAATTAATTAACAATTCATTAAGCTCATTAATATCTTTATAAAGGAAACCATCAATATTCGGCATATTTTCAACAGCTATATTAACTCCCAAATCTTTAGCATAATTTTCACAAGTTATAAGTGACTCACGACACTTAACTAAAACTTTATCAATATAATCACGTGCTAAAAAAGGAACAGAACCAGGATGAACAACAATAATATCACTATCAAGACTATTAGCTAAATCTATAGATTTTCCAATTTCATTTATAGAAGCCATTTGAATAGATTTGTTCAAAGAGGCAATATTTAAATCAATAATAGGAGAATGAATCGTATAATGAAAATTAAATGAATTTAATAAATCAACATCAATATTAGAATTTGGATACTCTTGTAATATTTCAACATAATCAATATTCAACTCTTCTAAAAATTTTAAGTTTTCATATAATTCATTATTATTAATAGCTAATGTTGATACTCCTATTTTCATTTTATCACATAAATTATTCTAATTCTACTTGCTATTTATCAGATTTTATATATAATTTTATTTAAAATATATCATAATATAATTTAAATATACTCTAATTATAATAATGTTTAAAAGATTAATATAATTTATTATTTGTAATTTGACTTTAAAGATATCTTATTTTAATAATGTTAATATATAGAAATATCAGAATAATTGTTAATAAAAAAGAATAAAATAATAAATATCAATAAATAGTAACTAAATAAAAATAGACATTATAATAGCTAATAATAGCTAATAATAGCTAATAATAGCTAATAATAGCTAATAATAGCTAATAATAACTAATAATAGTAGCTAAAAAGAATAGCTACTAAAAAATAGGAAAAAACACGATAATTAATGTTTAATAATAATTAATGTTTAGATTATTTCATAATAAGAGCCTTTAAAACAAGACTTACAGATCGGTTTACCATTAACTAATGAATTTTTATTATCTAAAACAACTTCATCACAAATAGAACATCTTTTTTTAATTGTTGGCATACCAGGCAAATTATTTTCATCAAAAAAGACTTTAACATCTTCAATTTTAAATAATTCATTAGTAGGTGTGTTTTTATACCTTTCAATTCTTTCATCTATAGTTTCACCAGTATTAACACTTGAACTTGCATCAACATCAGTTAATCTAATAGCTTCGTCAGTTTCCTTATTATAAAAAGTAACTGCAAATTTTCCATAGTCTATTAGTTTAACAGATTTAGTTCCAGTTGAACCTTGTGTAATAGCTTGAACCGCATCATAAACACAACGATCAATTTCAACAATAGCTATTAATTCAGGATTTTTTTCATTAAATTTGAGATTAAGCTTTTCAATTGCATAAATTGCCATTTTAGTTCCTGTTAAAACTCCACCACATATTTCTCCATGAAAATTTTTAGCTTTTTCTAATTGTTCATCAAAAGTATTATTCATTATATTGCCTCCATATTTGTTTAAAAGAAATATCAAAAATATAATATTAGAAATATAGTATTAGAAATATGATATTAAAAGATAAATATTAAAAATATAATAATAGAAATATATTATTAGAAATATAAAATTAAAACTATAAGTATCAAAAAGATTATATAAAAAATTATATAAAAATCTTAAAATACTTAAAAAATAGTTTCATATTACTCGACCATTATTAATTTTCCCGTGTTTGGATCTTTGTAAACTTTACCCATTTCCACATATCCTTCACCAGAGCTATTAGATGAGTTTATATCATCATCTATTTCTTTCCCTTGTTTTACTTCAGAAACACTTTTTATTTTCTCCATAGTTGATTCTTTTTCTTCAGGAGTCATATCAGCATTAAAAACAACAGATTGCATATTCCATGACATTACAAGAAAAACTAATAAACCTACAGATATCACAAGCATTGCATCAACAAGATTAGTTGTACCTGCCATTGGATCCTCTTCAGTTCTTGAAGACCTCCTATTTCTTTTGGATCTAACCATAAAAATCACGAATAACTTTTATATAATAAATAACTCATAATCTATTGAAAATATTAATTTTGATAATTTTTTTTCATAAAATCAAGTACTGCATCTGAAAGTGCATCTAAATTAGATAAGTAATCATCATACCATCTTTTTCTTATTTTAGATACAAGATAACCTACTGCACCTGCACCAATACCAACAACAGTTGTGTCAAAAGCAACAATAATTGCATTAGCAAGGCCAGTAACATCACCACTACCTAAGGCTGCAAGTCCTGGACCCATAGGAATTAAAGTTCCCATCAAACCTAAAGTTGGACCAATACGAGCCATAATATCAGTTTTTTCAAGAATTTTATCGATTAAATTCTCTTCATTCTCAATTAATTTCCTAGCTAAAGCTTCACGAGATTCTTTAGATAAATCTTCAGAAGATATTAAATCCAATAAATCTTCTTTTTGCTTCTCAGGAATTTCTGAAGAACTAATAGCACTTTTGGCAATTTCAGCATTTTCAGCTAAAGAAATATCATGAATTAAATTTTTCATAACTGAAACTGGAACCTTCTTTCTAGAACTATATTCAGAAATAAGACTACCAATGGTAATAACTGCATAAACAACAAATATTAACAATAGAATAATAACAGGAATCAGCAAACTTTGAGAAATCACATTTAAAGTTGAAGTTAAAATCCCACTTCCAGGAATACTTAAAACCATTTAACCACCTAATAATTTAAAAACACCAAAAACATATTTTTAGTTTTAAATTTATATTTAAATTTATATTTAGAGAATAATCAACTACAGACAACTAATAAAATATAATCAATAGAACGTAAACAACAAGATATAACCAACAAGACATTATTAACAAGATATAACCAACAAGACATTATTAACAAGATATAATCAATAATATATACTTATTTTAAATCATAAATTATTTAGAATATCAATTATTCAAGAAACTATTTTTTTTAGAGAAAAACACTCCAATAATCATTAATATTATTATTACAGGAATTAAGTATACTATAAGGTTTGCATCAACTAAACTAATAGGCTTCATGATTTTTTTGAATCCATCGATTAAGTTTGGAAGCAATAATGCAGCAAGCAAAAAATAAATTCCTAAAAAAAGCATGAAATTTCCAAGAATAATTGGATAAGGTTTTTTAATCAATTTAACAATTATATTTGCAAAGAAATATGATAATATAATTACCAATGCTAAAATTACAGCTATTATAGGACTTAATTCACCAATAGACAATCCCATTATAGGGGCAACAAATATAGCAGTTATAGTGATAGATAAGAAACAACAAGGAGATGGTGCAATTACAGCAAGGGCAGATGTTGTTGAAGTATTACATCTATGAACTTTCCATTCCCTTATAGTTGTTAAACCAGCTAAAATCATTATTATAGACATGACTATAAATATAGGAGTATTATATGATATAACAAAGTTTGTAAATTGACTTGAATAAATCGATGCAATTTGAGTAGTGATATAGATACCAACACCATAAATAGATATAAGCAACAATATCGCTTTCTTTGAAAGGTTAGCCATAGACGAACCTAAACCAATTTTAACACCAAAGACTATGATTGCTGCTATTACACCTGCTTGCCATAAAATATCCATTGGATTCATATTTTTACCTATAATTAAGTTCTTAATTAGATATATTTTAGTCATATATGTTCTAATCAGATATAATTTAATCTAATAATTTCAATAATAATCAAAATTCTTATAAGATTCTTATTCTTAAAATCTTAATTCTCATAAAAATTAATTCATATACAGATTAATTTCTACAATATTCTTATTTATACAATCCATAAATATAAATGTTATCATGACGACATTATTTTTTAAAAAATTAACTTGATTTAAATTATTAATTTATAATTAAAAAAATTTATTTGGATTAAAAAACTTTAAAAATTCTTATAATATTTCAATTTTAGTTATATTATAATAAATTGAATAAATATAAATTTAAAAGAAATAATAATCGATAATAAACAGTATTACCATTAAAAATGAAAATAAAAATATGATATAAAATATATAGAATTATATAGAATTATATAAAATTATATAAAATTATATAAAATTATATAAAATATGATTTAATATTCATCAAATAGTATATAATAATAATCATAATATAATAATTATAAAATAATAATAAATGTAATATCAATAACAAGCAGAAAATAGTAATAAATAGAATATGTAATAAATAAAAGATAGTAAAAAATCATTTAAATATAATTTAATACATATCTCCTATTTATCTTCAAATTTATTTTTCAATATATTCCATACATATATAATATTAGTATTCTAATATTATTATTTGACAACTTTTACAGATTTGGTTTGTGATTTGCCGTTTGTTGTTACTTTTACTTTTTGTGTTCCGGTTTTTGTTGCTTTGACTTTCATTTTTAGGGTTATTGTTTTTTTAACAGGAACTTTTTTGACTGTCCATGTTTGGCTTTTTTTGTTGTATGATGCATAGCTACTTTTACTTACTGCTGCTACTTTTAATCCTTTGGTGGTTGCTATTTTACTATTGAATGTACTGGAGTTATCTAATCCAGTGTTTTTAATTGTGGTTGTTATATAGAAATATTTATTTCTCTTTACTTTACTTGCACTAAATGCATTACTACTAGATACTTTAATATCCTTATCTACAGTTAATGTAGTTTTAGTTCCATTAAGATCAACCCAATTGTTACCTTTATTCAAGTTATCATTATAGGTTGCACTAATTGTATTAGCAAAAGTTCCAGATTTTGAAGGTTTTGCATAGAAAACTAAAATAGCATCATTATCATTAGATAATGAATCAATAGTCCATACACCATTAGAAAAGTTACCTTTAGTTACAATTACAGAATTCGCACTTACTCCACTAGGTAAAATATTGGAGATGGTTATATTACTTCCAGAAGCATTTCCTGTATTAGATACTTTAACAGTGTATTTTACAGTCTGTCCATTTGTTATAGAAGTTTTTTCATAAGAAGAATTTATAGAAATTTTTGCAGGAGTTTGAGAACTATCAGAATAAGTTCCATCAACATTAGAATTAGAAGTTGCAGTATTTGCAGTTACTAAATTATATCCAAAGTTAGGAGAGGTTGATTTTGAAGTGTAAGTGAAATTATTATCAGTTAAAGTTATATTACGGTAGCTACTAGCTAATAAAATACCAATGATTCCATTTTTCATAGTATTATTTTGAATTAAAATATCATATGCTCCATAAACAGTAATAGCACTTAAAGTAGTATTAATTATTGTGTTATTTGCAAATATATGTCCACCAGAATGCATAGTGTAGATACCTTCACTTGCATTGGTTATTGTATTATTAGAAACTATTGTATTTGAACTACTTCCATGCCTTACATCTATTCCATGCCTTCCAACATTAGATATTGTATTATTATTAATTATAGCTGAACCAGAACCAAAATTGATTATACCTGTATCTGCCATATTAGTAACAACATTATTATAAACAGACATTGTAGTTGCACCAGTACTCATTGCTAAAAATACACCCCATGCAGAGTTATTAAGAGTATTATCATGAATACTTATATTATCAGTATTACGTAATGCATAAATTAATGCATTTTTTGAAGTTGCAGAAGAATTATTTAAATAGTCAAATCCAGGCATACTAGTAATGTTTAAACCGTGAATATCACTATTATTAGACCCATTTACAAAATAAAATGCTGCTGCTCTATCAATAGCATATTTAGAAATATCATCTGTGTCCAATGTTGAAGTATCAACTATGGCCTTTATAAGAGCGTTTGAACTAGCAGTTATGTTTATAGTCTTATTAATAATTAAGCCTATATTTTCAAATACTCCATCGTTAAAAAACAAAGTATCTCCATCTGACATTCCATTTATAATATTTTGTATCTCATTATTTGAATTAGTAGAATTTACATCATAAATAGTTGCAGCAGAAGAAGTATTAATGCTTAAAGCTATTCCACCAATAACTAATAAGACAAAAAATATAAAAGCTATGCTTTTATTAGACTCATCTTTACCCTTTAATTTAATATTATCCACATCCTTAATATTATAATAAATATAAATTGTATTTTTATAACTACAAAACAATAATGCATACAATGACATATAATTAATGAATATGAATATAAAATAAACTATTTAATTAAATAGACTTAAATAAACTATTTGATATTAGATAAATTCAATATTATATAAATTTCATATAAGATAAATCTGATATATTTGATATATGATATATTTGATATAAGATAAATCTGATATAAATAGAATATATAACTATAGTTATGTTGAGTATTATAAATACTAAAAATTTTCAAACAATATAAAATAATAAATATATAATAAAATATGAACTGTATTCCATATCATATTTATATATAATTTATTTATATAATTTATAGCCATATATACTAGATTTATCTACATTAATAGTTTTAATAATTAATTCTGAATAAATTTCATCAATTATAATATTAATATAAACAAATTATACAAATATCGTTATGTAATTATATAATAATCGATTTGGCATACATTATATTTAAATATTACTATTACAATATATTTTAAATAAAAGTAATCTTTTAATTATATAATATAAATAATTACAATTAAAGCTAAAAAATAAATGATTATATAAATTACAATCTAATAATATTTAAAAGATACAAAAGAATTAAAATAATAATTTAAAGTAGTAAAAAAAGAATAAAACAGCTTAAAATATTAAAATAAGAGATATTAAATGATATATGTTAATATAAATTAAACGATATGTAGAAATATATTAAAAAATAATTATTCTTTTTGATAAAATAAAAATCAATATATTAGATTAAATTGAATTTTTATGTTTATAAGAAATTAGTATAATGAAAATTAAATAAATATTTCATTATTTTAATTTAAAATAGTTAAAATTTAAAATAATAGAAATTGGACTGTTTAAATGGATAAATTTAAAAAAATAAAAAAAAATAGAATTAAATATCTATGCTTATCGATTTTATTTATAATTTCTATTTTTGTTTTTATCTCTCCTAATTACTCTGCAACTATAAAAATCGAGCATAATGCAACAAATCAAGAAATACAAAGCTTGATTGATTCAGCAAAATCTGGAGATATAATTCAATTTAAAAATTCAACTTACAATGAAATATCATTAATAATAAACAAAAAATTAACTTTGAAAGGAAATGGAACTACAATCATCACAAATAATTCAAAAGGAAATAATGGAAATGCAAACATTGGAGATAATACTTTTGGGTTTTATTTTACAAAAAGTGCTTTAGGTAGCCAATTAATAGGATTTAATATAATTAGTAACTCTGATTATGCTGTAATAGTTAATTCCTCATCACTGACTATGAACTCAAATATCATTAGTGGAGGTCAGAAAGGAGGAGTACTATTCAATAATAGTAAAGATTCTAAAATAAACAATAATAATATATCTAATTCAAAAAGTTATGGAATAAATATTATAAATTCCAAAAATATCAACATTACATCAAGTAATATAAAAAATAATAATGATTCAGGAATATTAATATATAAATCTTTATATGTTTCAATTTTTAATAGCTCAATATTCAATAATCTAAAGCACGGAATTGAATTAATACTTTCAAACAATACAAAAATAATTAAGAATAAAATTGAAAATAATTATGATGGAATATTTCTATCAAACACAAAATTAGCTAATATAACTGATAATTTAATCAATAATAATAAAAGAAACGGAATAAATCTTAATGATAGAACTGAAAAAAGTTATATTGTAAATAATACTATTTCAAAAAATGCTAATGGAATTCAGTTAAATGGTAAATCAGTTAATGATATAATAAAATTTAACCTTATTAAAGAGCAAAAACAAACAGCTGATACAGACGTAGATATGTTTGAAACAGGAAATGGAATTGTAATAGGAGATAATTATGATCCTTCTTCAAGTTTTACTATAGAATATAATTCTATTTTAAATAATGAAAATTTTGGTATTAAAAATAAGCCACAATTTGATGAAGTAAGTGTTGGAGCTAATTATTTTGGAGATAGTGGAAACCATATATGCCCAAGAATACTTGCTTCTATTTTAACAGCAAAACTATCTGCCTCTGGTGAAGTACATCTGTTTGATGGTAAAAAACAAACAGGCTATGTTATTGGTGCTGATCAAAGAATATATTCTGCTAAAAAAACAGGAACACCATCAAAACCTCCATCAAAGCCTCAGAATACAGGTTCTAATAATATTAATACTGGTTCTGGTTCAAATGGTAACTTAAATAATGCCTCCATTCAAAATGGAACTAACAATGCTAAAACACAAAACAATACTAATAACCCTAAAAAAACAAATACAACCACTAACCAGTATTCAGTTGGAGATAGTGGAAAACCATTATTAAGTAAAGCATACGAAGTAATATCTAATCAAATTGCAAAAGCTATGGGAGAAAATTCTATACTTCCTTATTTAATTCTTATTATAATAGCAGGGATATTTGGTTTAGGTTATTTAAAAAAGAGAAAAATATAATGAATAATTAATATAAAATATAATGAATTATTTTATAATCAAAGTTTAGAATAATATAAAAACAATTATCCAAACAAATAATTATCCAATAAATGATTAATAAAAAATTTAAAAAGTTAATAAAAAACTAATAAAAAATTACAATATATAATTATCTAAAGATACTTATCTATTATCTAAAAATAATTATCTAAAAGTTGCTATAATAGGAACATCCATATCAATAGCATCTAAAAGTATTTCAGTAATTTCAAGACCCTGTTTCAATCTAACAAGACCTTTTTTACCAACAGTAGCTGTGAAAAGATATTCTCCATTAATAGAAACATCAAACTCCTCACCAATATTCTCATAACCCATATCAAGATTTAAATGTTTTCTAGATACTTCATAAGGAATTTCAAATTCTTCACCAGACTTTTTAGATTTAGTTTTAGTATCGCTTTTATCATCATAATCTTTTAAAGATTCAATAGGTTCAACACCAATGCTAATTCCTACTTTTCTTTCAAGATCATCGATTCTTTTTCCTTTTTTACCAATTATTTTTGGAATAAACTTCTCATTTACAAAAACTTTTATTCTATCATTAGAAACAAGTTCAGCTTGAACAGTAGCTTTTGGAACTATCTTTTTAACAGCACGAATAACTTCTTTTTCAACAATCTTATCTACAGCTGATTTAGAATCACTACTCTTTGAATCTTCTTGAACTAGATCAACATCCATAACAATAGTCTGCTCACCATAGGTATAAATCTCATTTTTTAAATCCCCATTTTCAAAATCACGAACTTCAATAACAGGTCTTGCAAGATCAGCTTCTTGCATACCAGAAGGAACTTTTACAGTAAGATTAGTTTCATAAACAGCTTTAATCTCACCATCTTCAATATAAATAGTAGTATCAACAACAGAAGGAATAATTCCCAGCTCTACTCTTGCTGCAATCCTTTGAATAGCATCAATTGGACGAGTAGCATGAACAACACCAATCATTCCAACACCAGCTAATCTCATATCAGCAAAAATATTAAAATCATGATTCTTTCTAAGTTCATCATAAATAGTAAAATCAGGCCTTACAAGAAGAAGAATATCGGCTGTTTTTTCCATATCTCCATCTAAAGGAGCATATTGAGTTATTTCATCACCAACTTGAAGATCACGAGGAGATTCCATAGTCTTAACAATCTTATTCATATCTTCAGAGAAGAATTTAGCTACAGCCTGGGCAAATGTACTTTTACCTGCACCAGGAGAACCAGAAATAAGAATACCATTAGCAGTACTTTTAAGTCTATCAATCAATTTTTCAGAAAGCTTATAATTCTCAAGAGAAACTTCAGCTACAGGACGAACTGCTGTGATCTCCATTCCTTCAGAAAAAGGAGGTTTAGCTATTGAAATTCTATATTCTCTTGATTGAACAACTGTAGCCCCATCTTCATCAAGTTCAAGATAAGTTTTAAAATCATGTCTAGCTTTTTCAATTATCTCTTCAGCAAGTTTATTTAAGTATTCATAAGTAATGGGCTTTGAATCAAGTTTGACAAGATTTATATCTCCTGGCTTTCCCTTTTTAGCCATAGGAGGGACATTTTCTTTAAGATGAACTGACATTGTATCATCATCAAAATATTTAGAAAGGGTTAGTTCTTCATTTGATTTATCAACTTGTTCAACGTAAATAACATTTATTCCTTGAGCTTTAGCTACCTCACTTTGAATTCTATCTGATGTGATTAAAGTAGCTAATTCAGACTTTGCAACATCCCTTATAATTGCATCTATTTCACCAGTTTTAGAAAGAGAAATTTCATAATTATTAGGTCTTTTACCAGTGAAACTAATAGCTATTTCACCATTATCAGCAAGATTTTGAAGCTTTTTTAGCTCACCCAATCCTTTTTTACCAATAAACTGACCCTTATTAGTTTGATATTCAAGTTCAGCTACAACAGCCTCAGGAACAATAATTTCAGGATAATTTAAATTATTTTTATCAATAATTTTACTAATTGCTCCTTCAATAACAGCACTAGTATCGGGAACAATCTTTTCAATATTCCCTTCATCTTCTATTTCCAATTTTTCAAAATATTCCAATTAATAATCCCCTGTGTTTTTAATTTTAAGTTAAAAATGTATAGAATATTAAAATACATAAATAAAATCTTTATTTATCCCCATATACATCTTCAGGATTAAATAATCTTTCAGCAATGATTTTTAAATCATTTTCATTTAAATCTTCTAAATCAGTTTTATTCTCATTTATTTTTTCAACATCAAACTCTCTAAAGAAGCATGAATAATATCCTTCATGACAAGCTGCACCAGTTTGCTCAACCTTTAACACAACAGCATCCATATCACAATCAGTGAAAATTTCTTTAACTTTTTGAGTATTTCCAGAACTTTCACCTTTTAACCATAGCTTATTTCTTGAAGTACTCCAATAATGAGCAACACCAGTTTCTAAAGTTTTTGTAAGTGCTTCCTTATTCATATAAGCTACCATTAAAACTTGAGAAGTTTCATAATCTTGAACAACAGCTATCACCAATTTTTGTCCATTAACATCATGCTTAAAATTAATTTTAATAATTACAACCCCTATAATCAATACTAAATCAAT
The DNA here is from genome assembly GCF_019669925.1 of Methanobrevibacter arboriphilus. Lineage (NCBI taxonomy): Archaea > Methanobacteriati > Methanobacteriota > Methanobacteria > Methanobacteriales > Methanobacteriaceae > Methanobrevibacter > Methanobrevibacter arboriphilus. Next base: position 96,481 of record NZ_AP019779.1, on the reverse strand, counting down.
GTTTAATCAATATTTAATCAAATTTATCAATATTATCAATATTATCAATATTAAATTCCTTATTGTTATTAAAAATATTATTATTTAAAATATTATTTAAAATATTATTAATCAAATATTTTATTATTATTTAAAAATTCTTTAATATTATCAATAGCTACTAATTCCTGATTTCTAGAACCCATGTCCTTTATAGTAACACTATCTTTTTCTAAATCATTTTTTCCAACTAAAATAACATATTTAGCATTCAATTTATTAGCTGCATTAAGTAATTTTTTGAATTTTTTTCTAGAAAGGTCTATCTCAGTAGAAATACCAGAATTCCTAAGTTTTTGGCCAATTTCAAAAGATTTTTCTCTTTGTTCATTAGATATAGGAACTACAAAAACATCAACAATAGATTTCTCTTCAAACCCATCTTTATTACTGTTTTTAATATCATTTTTATTCTTATCTTTAGAATTATGTTCAATGGCATTCATTAATCTATCAAAACCAAAAGCAAATCCAGTAGATTCAACTTGCTCTCCACCGAATAACTCTACAAGATTATAGCTACCTCCACCAGCTACTTGTTTTTGAGCTCCTAGTTCTGGAATGTAAATTTCAAAAACAATACCATTATAATAATCTAAACCTCTAGCGATCCCAAGATTGAGAGTATAATTTGAAACATTGAAACTTTTTAATAAGTTAATCAATTCTTTAAATTCATTGATAGAATCTTTTGTTTCTTCATAATCATTTAAAAGATCTTCAACATCATTTAAAACATCTTCGTTTCCAACAAAATCAATAAGTTTAATTAATATATCTTTTAACATAACATTCAACTTAGAATCTTCAACTAAATCTTTTTCTAATAGTTCTTTTTCAAATAACTCTTTATCTCCTTTATCTATTAAGATCATGACCTGTTCTTGAATTTCATTATCAATTTTGAAATGTTCAAATAATCCCCTTATTATTCCAAGATGATTAATATGAATTTCAGCTGTATTAATCCCTAAATCTTCAAGAGATTGTTCAGCCATTGCAATAGCTTCAGCTTCCCCTTCAGGAGACTTAGCACCTATTAATTCACATCCAAACTGCCAAAATTGGCGAAACCTACCTTTTTGAGGTCTTTCATACCTAAAACAACTTCCAAAATAATAAAGTTTTATTGGTTTAGCTGTTTTTTGAAGTTCATTAATGTATAATCTAGCTACTGGAGCTGTAATTTCAGGTCTAAGAGTTATTTCACGGTCAGATTTATCAGTGAAATTATAAAGTTGATCAACTATTTGTTCTCCAGATTTTGTGGTGAAGAGTTTTAAATCTTCAAATAAAGGAGTTTTTATTTCTTGATAAGCATAAGTTTCAAAGACTTTTCTTAGTGTATTTTCACACTTTTTTCTTTCTCTCATTTCATCAAAAAGAAAGTCTCTTGTTCCACGAGGTCTTGTAAATTCCAATAATATTCCTCCAATAATAATGAAAAAGTAATTCTTAAGTTTAAATTTTTAAAATTGAGTAAATGTTAATATTTAATACTAATAGTATAACTATTTTAATAATATAACTAATTCTAATAAAGTTAATTTTAATATTGTACCTAATTATAAATATTGTACTTAATTATAATATTTATAATATTGTAGCTAATTTTAATATTATATCAAATTAATCAAGTATATTATTTATCTGATTAATTATTATTTAATTAATTATTATTTTATTTATTATTATTTTTTAGTAATTAATTATTTATCTAAATATTAAATTATTTATTTATCAAAGTTTATATAATTATATGCTAAAAATCAAAGTTTATATTTAATGATTTACAAATATTTAACAGATTCCCTAAATATACAAAAAATAATTAAAAATTTTCAAACAATATTAAATATAATGATTTTTACATATTTTAAGACAAAATCAATGCTAATAGAAATAAATACTAAAACAACATAAAAAACAAACAAAAACAATAAAATACAACACAAAAAATAACAATAAAACAACACACAACACAAATAACAACAATAAAATACAACACAAAAAATAACAATAAAACAACACACATTACAATAACAATAATAAACTAAAGTACAGCATATAACACTAAAACAAAACAATATAGGATTTTAATAATATTAAAAAATACAATGATGATAATAAGATAAAATAAAGTTGGAGAGAGTGTTTAATTGATAAATGGAACCACAAAAGTTATTGGAATAATTGGAAATCCTGTTGGACATAGTTTTTCCCCAGCGATGTTTAATGCTGCATTTAAATCTATGAATATGAACTATGTTTATGTTCCATTTAAAGTAGAAAAAGAAAATCTTAAATACGCTATTCGAGGAGCTAAAGCCTTTGGTATTAAAGGACTTAATGTTACCATTCCTCATAAGCAAAAAGTAATAAATGAACTTGATAAATTCAGTATAATGGCAAACCTAATTGGTGCAGTTAATACAATTGACTTTAAAAATGGAAAGTCAAAAGGTTATAATACTGATTGTGTTGGAGCTATTCGTGCTATTAAAGAAGTTTGTGACTTAAGAAATAAAAGTGTAGTGATAGTTGGAGCTGGAGGAGCTGCAAGAGCAATATCTTTCCAATTAGCTATCGAAGGAGTTAATAATATAAATATGATTAACAGAAGTCCTAAAAAAGCTAAATCACTTGTTTATGATATTAAAACTTTATTATCTGCTGATTTTACAGATAATTCAAAATTAGATGAAGTAACTATTGATTTTTCACATATTGATTTGAATTTTGAATATGGAAGTCTTGATGAACTTCCCAATAGTATAGCTAATGCAGATATTCTAATCGATACAACTCCAATAGGCATGCATCCAAATATAAATGATGAACCAATAGCTAAACACGGAGAAATGCACTCCGATCTTATTGTAAATGATATTGTTTATAATCCTCTTGAAACCAGTCTTTTAAAAGAAGCTAAAAAAGCAAATGCAACAATAATCTATGGAACTAAAATGCTTTTATACCAAGGTGCTGAAAACTTCAGAATATGGACTGGAAAAGAAGCTCCATTAGATGTTATGGAAAAAACTATATTAGAATCTATAAAATAATCCTGTATAAATTTTACAATGAAAATACTAATAAAAATTATTTATTTTGTAAAATAATTAAACAATTCTATTAAAAAATTATTAAATAATGTATAATAATTAATAAATATATAATAAATTTTAAATAAATTATAATTAATATATAAATATATTAAAAAATAATTAAAATATTAAAATAAATAATTAAAATATTAAAATAAATTTTTTAAGGAAAAATAAAATGTCTTATAGAATTGCAGTAACAAGTGATGATGGAAAATATGTTAATCAACATTTTGGTCAAACTACACACTTTTTACTTTTTGAAGTTGAAGATGATGGAAAATATGAATATCTAGGTTCAGTTAAAAATAACCCTACTTGTAGTAGTGATGAAAAAAATAAGTCAGAACAAGCTATTAGCCTTATAGATGATGTTAGTATTTTAATCACGCAAAATCTAGGTAAAAAACCCCTTGAAATATGTATAAAAAAAGGAATTAAGCCAGTAATATCCTACAAAGCTATTGATGATGCTTTAGATGAAGTAATAAATAATTATACACTAGAATAATTATTTCAATAATATAATCTATTTTAAATATATTATTAGTCATATTTGATGATTTTATGAATAAAGATAATATTAATAAAAAAGAAGTTTTAAAGCTACTTGGAATAATTGGTATAGACACTAGATATATTAGTTATACACCAAATATTATTTATATAAACGATCAAAGATTTGCTAAATTTTCTAAAAAAAGACAAGAAACCTTTAAAAAATATTATCCTGAAATAGAAATTGTTAGTTCAGGTATTCTTAGAAAAATATGCATAAAATTCTCAGAAATTATAGCTAATGAAATATCACCTAAAAATAATGTTTTAATTTTAAAACCTAAAAATAAGGTAGATTATCTTTTAAAAATAGTTTTAGAACCTTATACACGAAAATATGGAATAAATATTATTGAATATGATATTGATGATATTGAGTCTTTTATTTCTAATTTAAACTCTGAAAAACCCTTTTTTCTAAATATTAATGAGTTAGAAAATATTCATGATTTAAAATTCATGAATAGAAAAAGAAAAGAAGAAAAAAAAGAGAAAGAATGTAAAGAAAGGGAAGAAAAGGAAGAAACAAAAGAAGAAGAGAAAAAAAAGAAAAGTATAGACTCTGATAATATAGTTATAATCGATTCTATTCTTACATCATTAACTTTAGATGAAAAAGTTGAATCCATTTTATCAAGTATTTTTAAAGGAAAAGGAATTCCAATCTCTAGTAGTAAAAATAACATTAACAATAAAATTAATACTAAAAATTATAGTAATACTAATGGTATTGATATCAATAATAATACTGATAATAATATTAATAATAATGCTAATAATAATATTTATAATAATACTTATAAACGTAATAAATCTAATAATGATAAAAAAGATAATAAACAAACCAAAGTTGTTTATCCATTTATAAATGTTCCAAATAGTTGGGTTGATACATTTTTAGACAGTTTAGATAATGAGTTAAATTCAAAACCTGAGATTTTAAATAAAAGTAAAGATGTATCCTACCCCGATAATGACAGCTCCGTTGAAATTACCAAATCTTTCATGGAATTTATTGAAGAAATAATACCTCAATACAAATGGAACATCTTAAAATCATCTAATTTCATAGAAGAAAAGTTAAATGATATCAAGAACGATTAAAAAAAAAAAAAAAAAGATAAAAATAAGATGAAAATAATATAAAAAAATTAAATTGTATTATAATAACTACTAAAAAGTTAAATTATTATAATATCTTAAATTAAATAATATCTTAAACTAAAAAGACAAATAATATATTATTCGCTTGTATTTGGAGTATAAACTCTATTTCCAAATTCAGAATCAAGTAAAAACAAGCCATTAGATGCTTCACTAGCTAATTTAACTTTACTTAAAGCATCACTAGCAGATTCTTCTTCTTCAACTTGTTCAGCTACAAACCATTGTAAAAAATTATTTGTTGAATGGTCTCTTTCTTCGATTGCTAAATCAACTAAATCATTAATCATGCCTGAAACTACTTTTTCATGAGATAAAACATGTTCAAACACATCAACAGGAGATTCCCAAGAAAATTGAGGTTTTTTTATCTCAGAAAGTGTGACTCTTGTTCCTCTTTGAACTAAGTAATCATAGAATTTCATTCCATGAGAAAGTTCTTCTTGAGCTTGAACTCTCATCCAGTTTGCAAAGCCACTTAAATCTGTTTCTTCAAAATATGCAGCCATTGACAAATATAAATATCCAGAATACACTTCAGCGTTAAGTTGTTTATTTAATGCTTCTTCCATTTTTGTACTTACCATAAAAACACCTCCTAAAATTATGGATTATAATTAAAAAAATTATAATAATATAGTATTAATTATAAAGTATGAAAATTCATTAATAAAATTCATTAATTATTCTTGTTTAACAAATTCATCTTTTCCTACACCACACAATGGACAAACCCAATCATCAGGCAAATCTTCAAATGCAGTTCCTGGTTCTATTCCATTATCTGGGTCACCTTTAGCAGGGTCATAAACATATCCACACATATCACACACATACTTATCCATATTATCACCTTAAAAGTTTATTTTTCAGAATTTTTCAGAATTTATATTATAAATTTAGCTAAATTTAGCTAATTATTAAATCAAACATATTTCAATCAATATTTTATCAATATATAATAACTATATTTCAATCTACTAAATATAGTTCAATATACTAAATATATTAATATATCAATTACTAAACCAAATATGTTATTAAATTAATTATAATGGTTTAAACATTCTTTTTGGAGCACCACAAGAAGGACATTTGAAGTTATCCGGTACATCTTCCCATTCAGTTCCTGGTTCTACATTAGCTCTTGGTTCTCCTTTTTCTGGATCATAAATATATCCACAGACTTTACATTTCATTCTTCCACTCATAAGATACATCCCCTTAACTAAACATTGACTTAGATAATGTTTCAATTATATATCTCAATAATATAAAATTATATCAATATAACTATGCCAATTATATATTGTATATTCTAATATTTATTATTATTGAAAAAAATTTTATTATAACTTATATAATACAATTTAATAATTCTTTATTAATAATTATTTAATAACAATAATTCAATAATAATAACAATAATATATTATGATAATTATTAATAATAATATATTATAATAGATTGTAATACTTTATAATACTTTATATAGCTTAATAATAGCTTAATGCTATTTAACTAAAACGATTGGAATATCAAAGGTTTCAATGACCCTACTAACTATACTTCCCATCATTAAATCCCCAGACTTATTTTTTCCAGAAGAATTAATGACAATAGAATCAACCTGAGTTTTTTCAGATATTATTTTCATATCTCGAAGAGGATCAGCAGTAATTAAATGTTCTATAACCATAACTCCCTCTTTTTTACCTTTTTCACTAATACTCTTTAAAATTTCATTTCCTTCATCTTCTAAAGCATCATAAGAAAAGCTAGTATTTTCATCAAGAACATAAACAGCTGTAACTTTTGAATTAAACTTTTTAGCTATTTCAATAGCTACATCAACTGCTTTATCTGAATACTCAGAACCATCTGAAGGAACCATTATATTTCCAAACATCAAAACCACCAAAAATACATTACAATATCAAAGATACAATAAAAAATACAATATAATACCAATAGCATTATAAATACGATATAATATCAAAAATATAATATAACCATTAATTCAAATAATCTGCCTTACAAAAATCAACAAAATCATCAACTAACTTAATAGGGTCACCATCATCAATGATTTTTCCATTCTCCATGAAAATAGCTCTTTTACTAAACTCTTTTATAAAATCAATATTATGTGAAACCATTATTATAGTTGTTTTAAACTCTTTATTAATTTTTTTAATAGAATTTGCAACAATTCTAAGTGTTATTGGATCTAAATCACCAAATGGTTCATCAAGTAGCAAAGTTTCAGGTTTTGAAGATAAAGCTAAAGCTAACATAGCACGAACCTTTTGACCACCGGAAAGTTCATATGACTTTCTATTTAGTATTTCAAGAGGAAGATCTAATGCATCAAATATTGGCTTAATTTCCTCTTTAACAGCTTTTTCAGGGAATTTAGGAAACAAATCGTCTAAAATATCAGGAAGAAGGCCAATCTGCTCAAGACGTGATTTAGCTTCATTTTCAGGTAAATCAGTAAGTTGATACAATGCATCTAAAAGTTCATCACCCAATTCTAACTCTTTAGCTTTCTTTCTTGCCTTATCCACTACAAACTCATTTTTAAAACCTAATTTTGTAGCTAACTGATCTTTAATAGTTGAATGGTGCTGAAGTGCAAATTCTTGATACATAAAACCGATTTTTCTCCTAACTTTCATTCTATTGATTCCAGGATCATCAAGATCTACCCAAACTCCTTCATCAATATATTCCTCTTTTTTATCTAGGGGCCTTTTATCAATATTATTTCTATCTTTAGAATCATTATCTTTAGAGTTATCATCCAAATCTTCACTATCTAACCTATAAAGAACTTCTCCTTTTTCAGGAAAATCTAAGCCAGCAAGCATTCTAAGAAGGATAGTTTTACCAGCACCACTAGGACCAATAATAGTTAAAATATCACGCTTTTTAATTTCTAGATTAATATCCTCAATATCAAGAACACTTCCGCCTTTTAAAAGGAAAAATCTCTTTTCAAGATTATTAGCTTTAATAATTGTTTCATCATCAACTGTTGGATCAATAGCTATTTCTGTATCAAGTTCATCTAAAAAGTCATTAGTAACATCTTTAGGATCCCCCTCTTCTTTTATTTCACCATCTTCAAGTAAAATAACTCTGTTTGCTAAATATCTATGAACTTCAGGCAAGTGTGATACTAAAACCACAGTTACTCCTAAATCTTTATTAATTCTTTTAATTGAATCAAGTATAGCTTGTTTTGTTCCTGGACAAGCCATAGTAGCAGGTTCATCAAGAAGTAAAACTTTTGGTTTTTTAGCTAGTTGTCTTGCCATAACAAGACGTTGTTTTTCACCACCACTTAATACTGGTGCAAAATGATCTGCCTTTTCTTCAAGGCCAACAACCTTTAAAATTTCTCTAGCTTCATCACCAAACTGATCATAAGCAAATTCAAAATCAGTAGATCCCTCATCACCATACTTAGCACCATATAATTTTCTTATAACATTATTAATAGTTGTTTCTGGCCATAAACCAAAAGATCTTTGAAGATGAATTGCTGTGTCCTTTCTAAGTTTATTATAATAATATTGGCTTGAATCAAAAGAAACCTCTATGTCATCAAGTGTTATCTTCCCACTATCAAACTTTTCAACACCCCTAAGTATTCTAAGAAGACTAGTTTTTCCAGAACCACTCATTCCAATTATACCTAATATCTCACCATCTTCAACCTCAAGATTGATATTTTTTAGTGCAGATATTTCTTCACCATTGTCTAATTTGTAAGATTTACTAATATTTTCCAATCTAATCATGAATATCACTAATTTCCTTTAATAATACCAATAATTTTTTTTCTAATATGATGATTTATAACTCTTTAAAGAATAATTAACATGAAATTAAATAAAATAATTCTAAAAATTTTATTATAAACTTATTATAAATTTTAATACAATATATTACAAATTCTATTATACTTATATCATAAATTCCATTATAAACATTATTATAAATTTTAATACAATGTTTATTATAATATTAATTGTATTAAAACTTAATCTTATAAATTTTGTTCTTTAGTTTTTTGTTTTTAAATATAGATTAAAAAATTATAGCTAAATTTAATAATATGAAAATTATATAATATAACAATGAAAGAAAAAAGAGGATTATTAATTGGTAGGATGCAACCAGTCCACAATGGACATATTCAAGTGATTAAAAAAACACTTGAGGAAGTTGATGAAATCATTATTGGAATTGGAAGTGCTCAGCTAAGTCATACAATAACTGATCCATTTACAGCAGGGGAAAGGGTAATGATGCTTACAAAAGCATTAGCTGAAAACAGTATCAACTCTGCAAGATATTATATCATACCTATCCAAGATATTCAAATGAATGCTGTGTGGGTTTCCCATATAAAAATGTTAACACCACCTTTTGGAAATGTTTTTAGTGGAAATCCATTAGTACAACAATTGTTTGAAGAAGAAGGTTATGATGTAGATAGACCTCCTCTTTTTAAAAGGGAAAAACTTTCTGGAACAGAAGTAAGAAGAAGAATGCTTGAAGATGAAAATTGGAAAAAGCTAGTTCCAACTTCAACAGCTAAAATCATTGAAGAGATAAATGGAATAGAAAGATTAAAACATTTAGCAAAAAAAGAAGTTAGTGAAATAGCTAAATAGGATTAAATTAGTTTATTGATTAATATTATGGAATATTGATTAATATTATTACTTGTTGATTAATATTATGTATATAAATAAAATTATTATATAAAATGATAATAAAAAATTTATATAACTATAGTTATATTTATATATATAATTAAAATAAAACTATAATATAATTATTATAATACTAAAATTAATATTATTATGAATACTACAATTTAATTATTATAATACTATAATTAATATTGTTATGAATACTATAATTAATTATTATAAAAATTTATTTTAATAAAGTATTATTGTATAATAAAATGTTAGTATAACAAAGGAGAGAAAATGAAATGGTTATTAAAATAGTTGAAAAGGATGATGAATATTATCAAATACAAGATTTAGTTGATTCATTAAAGAAAAATAAGAGAATAGATGAATCTGGAGCTATATTTACATTTGAAGGATTTGTTCGTGGAACAGAAAAGAGTATTGAAGGTGAAAAAATAGTTGATAAAATGATATTAACCACACCTGATAAAGAAAAAGCTCAAAATGATCTTGAAAAAATTGTAGAAAGTGTTAAAATCAAATATGGTGTTTATGGAGTAGCTATCGTTCATTTTATAGGAGAATTTTACACAGGAGATCCTTTATTTTTAACAGCTGTTTTAGGACCACATAGAAATGAAACTCTTGATGCTTTAAAAGAAGTTATAGAAAGAACAAAATTTGATGTTGATTTCAAAAAAGAAGAAATATCTAATACTGGAAGAAAAATTATTATGGCAGGAGGCAAATAAAAATTAAATACTTAAAAACTACTTTAAAAATTTTATTCAAAAAATAAACCAACAAACATACAAGAACTAACTAAAAACATTAAAAAATAAACCTAAAACACATATAAAAACTAAATAAAAACAAAAAAGAAAAGAATATTAAAATATTATTCTTTCTCTTATTCTTTTCCAACAATTATTTCTGTAGATTTTATAATAGCTGAAACTTTATCTCCTTTTTTAAGACCTAAGCCTTCAGCAGATTCTTTGGTTATTAATGCTGTTAGAACTCCAGGATCCTCAACTTTAATTTTAATACTTGCCATTACAGCACCTAAATCAACAGCTTCAATTTCTCCATCTAATTTATTTCTTGCACTAATTTTCATAATATTCCTCCTAAAATCATAATTAAAAATACAAATACTATGTGTTTTATAATTTTAAAGTTACGCACTTAATTCTATAATTATATAGTTATTTATACTTATTTATAATTATATTATAATTATATACCTAATTATATTAATGATGTTATATAAATCTTGTTATTTAACTTCTATTTTGTAAAATAAAAGTTTTATTATCGATTACGGAAAATAATTCATATCGAATTTCATATTGGATTTATTATTAATAATAATATTAGAGACAGTATTTAAAAAATATAGAGATGATGCTAAAAAATATAGAAATAATATTTAAAAAAATAAAATATATAAATCAAAAAGTATATAATTTCAGATATGAACAAAATAGAATTTACACCCATTGGAACAGTACACTCACCTTTTGATGAACTTGAAGGAATGCCAATTCAACCAATTGGTGCTCAAGGAATAAAAGGAGAAATTCACTTAAGAGACGACTTAATACCAGGATTAAAAGATTTAGATGGTTTTTCACATTTAACATTAGTTTACTATCTACACAAAGTCAAAGGATATTCCTTAGAAGTAAAGCCATTTTTAGATAATGACCATCATGGGGTTTTTGCAACAAGATCACCAAGAAGATTAAATCCAATTGGAATATCCGTAGTGAAATTAGATTCAGTTAATGAAAATGTTATAGAAATATCTAATGTAGATATTTTAAATGGAACACCTCTTTTAGATATTAAACCTTATGTTCCACAATTGTATGAAGATACCTGTAAAGATTTAAAAATTGGATGGTTTGAAGATAAACATGAAAATGCTGAAAAAACAAGATCAGATGATCGTTTTATTGATTAATACAAATTATTAATAAAAAACATTCTAAAAAATAATTTTAAAGTATAAAATAATAATTTAGAATAAACATATAAAATATATATTATTAAATATAATTCTATTAAAAATAAATATAATTATTAAAAGAATCTATAGTTATTAAAAGGATCTATAATTATTAAAGGAATCTATCAAATGATATTTTAAAATGATATTCTTTATATTAAATGTTTAAGAGATATTATATGAAAAGCCAATCTAGTCAATCTATTATTATATTATGTGGAGGTATGAGTAAACGTATGGGTCAAGATAAAGGATCCATGAAAATACAAGAAGTACCTATGATAATTCATGTACTTGAAGCCATAACTCCCCAAATTAATGAAGTAATAATTGTTTTAAATGATAGAGATAGAATAGCTAAATATAAATCAATCATTGATAGCTATCTTAAAAAACTTAATAAAAAGTTTAAATTTAACTTAATTTTCTTAGAAGATGAAATTAAAAATAAAGGACCGCTTTCAGGTATAATGACTGGTCTTAAGAATATTTCCAGTGAATATGGACTTATTTTACCATGTGATTCTCCATTTATAAGTAATGAATATATTAAAAATATGTTTGAGATTCTAGATGAAATTAAATCCCTTTATAATAATGTTGATGGAATAACCCCCTTCCATTTCAAAAAAAAGCTTGAAAATGAAGATAAAAATGAAAAAAATAATATAAAAACTAATAAAAAAACTAATAAAAAAAATAATAAAAAAGTTAATGGGAAACTTAATAGAAAAACTAAAGAAAATGATAATAAAAAAGATAACAAAAATGAAATTGATATTCCTAAATCAGGATTTTATAAAGAAGGAGTAATGAAAAACTTTATAATAGAAAACACAGAACCACTACATAGTATTTATAAAAAAAACACATATAAAACCATAGAATCATTATTAGAGCAAAATGAAATGAAAGTAAAATCCCTCATAAAATCAATAAACTCTTATTTTATTTTGATTGATGAATATAAAGATAACTCTACTAATAAAAAACTTAATTACAATATATCTAGTTCTAATTTTAAAAATATCAATTATAAAAAAGATATAAATGAAATAAATTGATATAAAATAAAAAATTCCTAAAATAAGTTAGTATAATCTTAAAATAAACTAGTATAATCCTAAAATAAACTAGTATAATAAAAAATAATAATAATTTTGAAAAACACTCTCAAAGTGTAAACAATTTATAGTAATAAATAACTACCTAATAATAATATATAATTATAATACTTAGTATATTTATAGTAAATTAACTACTAAAATAATTCTATATTATTATTAAATAGATTTAATTACCTATTTTTGCATTGTTGGTTTAAATAAAAAAAATTTTGGAAATATATTTATTTTAAATTGAATTAATCAATTTCAATTGAACGAGGACTTCTGCCCATTTCTAAAATAAATTTATTGACACGCTCAATCATATTACAATAATCTTCACGATTAATCCTAATATTACTTACTTGAGCATACTCTGGCATTTCACCAGTAGTATTTTTTATATCCATAATCTCTTCTACCATTCCTCTATATTCTTCTAGTGTCAAATGTGTCATAGATACCCACCATGATATAAAAAATATACCTGGGTTTTTAATATGTTTATAAATACCTTTTTTCTAGTATATAAAGTATTCTATTATTAGCTAGACAAACTTATACAAAAACATCAAAAATCTGATTAAAAGTTACGATGATGGAAAGGAAAAAGAGCAATCCATTCTAAACAATGTAAATATAAAATATTATTTTATAGCCCAATTTAGATTTTAGCTCCTGCAAGTTCTCTTTGATAACAAACCACTTCATTATTAATAATATTAAATGCTAACTTCATTAATGGAGAACTATTTGAATAATCAGCCATATTTAATTTAACAATTCCTGTACAATATAACCCTGAAAAATACTCTAATGTTTCATTTAAATAAATATTAATTCAACAAAAAAATAAGGGGGGAAAAAGGAATAAAGGTTTAGGGATAATAAATACTTTATATTAATTTCATACTCCTCCTTCCCCCATAAAAAAAAAGAATTACAATTTTATAGTCTTTTTCTGTGTGTTACTAGTATTTTTATTTTAACTTGTTTTCCAACACCTAAATTCTTAATTTGAACCTTTAAAACCCTAGACTTAACACTAAACTGATACTTAATAATTTTACTAGTCTTAGACAATTTCTCCAAATACCAATTCTTAAAATACTTAACATAATCCTTAGAACCTAAAGCAGATCCCACATTTTTAATAGTGTAAACTTTACTATAAAGATTAAAACCTCTATACTTACCCACTTTAACAAGCTTAGAAATCTTAACAATACTAATCTTAACTTTACCAGTAACATTAAAAGTCTTACTAACATTAAAACCAAGATAATCATTATTACCAGCAAAAGAAACCTTCATAGTAGATTTCCCAGTCTTTTTCGGAGTATATGAAAGTTTCCAAACACCAAGACTATTAGTAGTAACTTTATAAGTTTTACCATCAACAATAACACTAATAATCGTATTAGCCAATGGTTTACCATCACTAGTCAAAACACCAGAAACAGTAAATGGTTTTCCTACTTTAACATTACTTGGAATATTAATACTAGAAGTAGTAGCTAACTTACTAACATTAAAAGCCTTATTTTCAACAAAACCATCATACCGGCTATCACCCTGATAAAAGAGAGATAAATTAAAGACACCAGAATGTTCAGGAGTATAATTTAAACTCCAAACACCAACAGAATCAGTAGTCACATTAAAGGTTTCACCATCAATAATAACTTCTAAATTAGCACCAGATATTGTATTATTATTCTCATCTGTTAAAACACCAGAAATTAAAACTGTTTCATTAACCTTAATATCAACAGGAATAACAATACTAGAATTACTATCCAACTTACTAACATCAAAACTTGTACTATTAATAAAACCAGTGTAATTATCATTACCAGCCCAGTTAACTAAAATAAAGAACTCACCACCATGAATCAGAGTATAAACAAGACTCCAAACACCACTAATATTAGTTGTCACATTAAAAGACTCATTACCAATAATAATTGTCATTTGAGCATTATCTATAGGATCACTATTAACATCAGCCAAAATACCACTAATAGAAATATTTTCACCAACTTTAAAATCACCAGAAACATCAATAGTAGAATTAGTACTATTTTTAAGCACATCAAAACTTGTACTATTAATAAAACCAGTAAAATTACCTGTTTCTAACTCAGTATACTCAACAATAACCGTGTATGTTCCTGTATGATTAGTTAAATGACTCACAGTCCAATTACCACCAACAGAATCCACAATAACATTTTCATAAAGGTTACCATCAACAGTAACATTAACACTACTAATACCAGTAAAATTAGCTAAAACACCAGTAATAACAGCAATATCACCAACATGAACACCAGAAAGAACAACAATACTACTATTAGTACTATTCTTCAACACTTCAAAGCTTGTACCATTAGTAAATGCTGTGTAATTATCATTACCATTAAAACTAACAGTTAATGTAATGTTTCCTGTCCTGATAGAAGCATAATTAAGACTCCAACCACCACTACTATTAATATTAACTAACTGAGTATCTCCATCAACAGTAACATTAACACTACCAATACCAGTAAAATTAGCTAACTGACCAGAAACAGTAACATTCTCACCAACATGAACAATAGAAGGATTAACAATTATAGTAGAATTACTATCCAACTTACCTGCAGAAAATGTAAAACCCACATCCTGACTATCCAAAGTCACAGCAAAAACATTATCACCACCAGACACATTCCAAACACCAGTAAAATTACTAAAATTATCAACAACAAAAGTTTGATTATTATAAGTACCATTCACCATAAAATAAGGCAAATACTCAACACCATCATTAACAAGAGAAGTATTCAGTACTAAAAAAGCAAAACTAACATTATCACCAAAACGAAGATTATCCAAACTAGTAAGATTACTAACATTCAAAATAAAATGATTAAGAGTATCAATACCTAAAGTTTTACCAGTTATATCATTAACACCCCACCAATTATAATTAAAACTACTATTATCATTAAAGTCAGTGATATTCACTCCAACAGGAGACAATATACGATTATACTCAACAGTAACATTAACCAAAGAATCACTCTTAAGACCACTGAAATTCAAACCAACATTACCAGCAAAGATATTATTACCTCTGATAATAAAATCAGTCACATTAATAGCACCACTACCATCATTAACAAAATAAAAACCACTACCACCAGTAGCATTTATAGTATTATTCAAAAACATAACACCACTAACATTACCACCATAAGAACGAACATACACACCATACTCCCCTCCAGTAATGTTGTTGTTGGCGAAGGTTATATTGGTGTTGTTGCTGCTGTATGCATCCAGATAAACACCTCGTGATGTTCCTGTGATGTTGTTTCCATCAAAAGTCAAATTACGTAAACCCTTAGAATTAATACGAACACTAATAGAATTAATAGTACCATTACCACGTATACTATTATTAATAAAAGAAACAAAAGAAATAGCCATACCATTACCATTAACAAAAACAGCACCATAATTACTATTACTAACAGAAGAAACAATAAAATTATCCTCAATAACTATATTCGATAAATTACCACCACTACTACTAATATTAATACTAATACCACTAGTAGTAATATTATTACCTGTAACAGTTAAATCACTACTATTACTAATAATAGCATTAGTATAACCAGTGATAGTTAAATTAATAAGTTTAACATTAGATGATGTGATATTAAACAAAATACCAGACCCATTGATCTTAACATTACCACTACTATTACCTACTATAGTAGCATTACGAGTAATATTAATCTGACCCAAAGAATACTCACCATCATCAAGATTAATAATCACTTCATCAGGAGTACTATTATCAATAACACCCTGAAAACTCTCATTTGTAATATTACTACTATTAAAATAATACTCATCTGCACTAACACTAGACAAACTAAACAAGAATAAAAAAGCTAGTACTAGCACAAACGAAACAAAAAACTTATTTTTAAACATAAATAATTCTCACTCCTATAAAATTATAAACAAAAAAAAGCACAACAATAAGAAAACACTCACTATTAAATGAACACTCACTATGTACCTTTTATAATAAATATAAAAAAACTACTATAAAAAGCTTACTACTACAAAAAAGTGAAAAAACAATAGCCACCCCCCCCCCCGCAAAAATAGTGAAATAGCTGTTTAAAAAAGAAAAAAAGAAGAAAAACAAGAATAACACAAAAACAAGAACAAAAAACAAAATAAAAAAATAACAACTAAAAAAAATAAATAAAAAGCTCTAAACTAAAATATAACGACCATAAAAGCTTTAAAACAATATAAATCTATAATAATAAAATAAAAACCAAATAAAATAAAAAAAGAGAAGAAGAACTAAAAAACAAGTAATATAAAATAAAAAAATAATAAGAAAAACTAAAAAATAACAGCTAAACAACATAAACATACAGAATATAAAAAACAAAAATAAAAAAAATAAAATCACAATATCACCAAAAACAAAATAGCTGTTATCAAACACCAACATATATAAACAAAAAAAATACTCAAAGAAACTAAAACAAAGATAAACCACTACAAAAGAACAAAAACGATTAATAATAATAAAAAAAGAATAAAAATAAAACAAAACACTAAAACAAAGAAAAATAAAACACCTAAAAAGCAAAAAACAACTAATAAAAAAACAAAAAACAACCAAAACAACTAAAACACCAAACAAAGAACAACAAACCATCCAAACAATAAAAAACAACTAATAAAAAAAGAAAAAAAACCCCAAAAAAATAGCTCAAAAACATCACAGGAACATACGCATCTGGTGTTGCTCTGGATGCATAAAGCGATAACAAGACCAATAAACCAAAGCCTAACAACATCACAGGAACAGACTATGGTGTTGATCTGTCTGCATCCAGCGATAACAATACCAATAAATCAAAGCCAAAAATAACAAACACAGGAACATACTACAATGGTGTTTATCTGGATGCATCCAGCAGCAAAAATACCACATATAACCAAGACAATACAACAACTCACAGGAACATCAGGCAATGGTGTTTCTCTGTATGCATACAGCGATAACAACACATCATATAAACAAGACAATGCAGCATCACAGGAACATCACGAGGTGTTTATCTGTCTGCATACAGCGATAACAACGCCACATATAAACAAGCCAATAACATCACAGGAACAGACTATGGTGTTTATCTGTATGCATACAGCAGCAAAAATACCACATATAACCAAGACAATACAACAACTCACAGGAACATACGATGGTGTTTATCTGGGTGCATACAGCGATAACAATACCACATATAACCAAGATTACACAACAATTCACAGGAAAATCAGGCTATGGTGTTGGTCTGGATGCATCCAGCAGCAACAACACCAATATAACCTTCGCCAACAATAACATCACAGGAACATACGCACCTGGTGTTTATCTGTCTGCATCCAGCGATAACAACGACACATATAAACCAAAACCATACAACATCACAGGAACATATGGTGTTGATCTGTATGCAGACAGCGATAACAATACCACATATAACCAAAATTACACAACAATTCACAGGAACATCAGGCTATGGTGTTGCTCTGGGTGCATACAGCGATAACAACGCCACATATAACCGAAACTACACAACATCATAGGAACATACGCACCTGGTGTTTATCTGTATGCATACAGCAAGCTACAACAAACAAAAAAGAGAAAAAAACACAAAAATCTTTCAAAAAAAACTCCATCTACAAAAACAAAAAAAATAATCAACTAACAACCACACTATAACCTAAAAAAACACTAAAATATTCTAACAATTAACTTCATACTATAAAAAAAATATAATTCAGACAAACTAAAATATAAAACTAAAATTTAAAAAAACTTAACAATCCTAATCTTACTATTATCTTAACCCACTACTTTTTATACTATGGGTGATAATAAATATAATTATGTTATCACAAAATAATTTACTCCATGAAATTGTGAATAATGACCCTAAATTGAAACAACTATTCACACGGAGAAATGTGTCTAAGAGTAGGCAGAAACAATATAAGACTATTTTTAATGAAATATACGAATTAAACAAAAAAACACCTTCTGAATTAGTCAAAGAAGCTAAATCTGAAGAAAAACCTTTCATGAACAAAGACAACCTTCCAGAAATTAAAGATATCGATGATAGAACTATAACTAGATACTATTATGATTATTATAATTATTTAAAAAGCAATGAACTAACTGAATCAACAATTGCATCTAAATTAGGAACATTCAGAGCATTTTACAATGAATATAATGTCGAATTGCCAAAACCAGTAAAACTCAATACAAATTCTAATGTACTTCGTGAAGGAGATATCCCCACAATTAAAGATATTAGAAAAGCTGTTAATAATGCAACAAATATAAGGAATAAAGCTATTATACTTTTAATGGCATCTTCAGGAATAAGAAGTGGAGATATTAGGAACTTTAAAATATCTGATTTTACCAAAGCTACATCATATTATCATAATAGTGATAGTATTGAAGATTTATTAGATAGTAAATATAATAACAATATAATTCCTTGTTGGGAGTTCTATCCAGAAAAAACACTAAAACAAAATAATTTTTGTATGACTTTCAACACTCCTGAAACATCACAAGCTATCATTGATTACTTAAAAAAGAGAAATAGCCTACAAGAAGACGATTATTTATTCATATCACAATATAAAAGACAAATAGGAAAACATGGCATAATAAACATATTTAATTTTATGAATGACAGATTTTTTTATAAGACAAGTGAAGGTAAACGATTTTTCCATGCTCATTCTCTAAGAAAGTTCTTTAAAAGTACTGCAATAGAACATACATCTGATTACAAAAGAGTGAACATAATGACAGGGCATAAGCTAGATAATATAGAAATAGCTTATGAACAAATAAAAGAAAACGACATGCGAAGATTTTACACAAATCTAGTCCCTTATTTAAGTATCAAAGACACAAAAGTCCATGATTTGAAATCAAAAGATTATATAAGAATGAAAAAATTAGAAGAACAAGTAGAAGCTAAAGATATGAAACAAAAAGAACTAGAAGAAAGATTAGCTGTCCAAGAAGAACAAAATAAAGAAATTAAAGACCTCATGAAAAAATATGCTGTAACCGTTGAAAGAGCAAGAGAATTTGAAGAAAGAGAAAAATACACAGATATATTATTCAATGATAAACACTCATCAGAATTATATATGTATGTTATTGGAAAAAGAGATGTTGATGCTACTAATATTGATTTATTAAAAAGATTAGTAGAGTTAACTACTACAAATGATTTAAAAGAAATGAAAAAAATGAGCTGGAAAAAGAAAGCCAATGAGATTATTGAAGAAATTAAACCATATAAAAACAATAGTTATTATTAATAATCTAAATAGTTTTATAAATAAATATTTTTTAATACTATTGAAAATTTTCATTGTTAATTTTTAACATGTTTGTATTTTCTGATTAATCCTTTTATTTTTGATAACTAAGAGTATTTTATCTTATTTTGTTTTATTTATATTGTCAGAAACATTAAAATAAATTTTAATTAAAATTGCCTTATTTTTTAAAATATAAATGAAAATTCGCCTGAATTTTATTTTGCAAATTTTTATTTATAGTATATATACTTTTCTTTAATTTAATTATTTGTTTAATTAAATAGATAATTCTCCATTCCGTAAATTATATATGATAAGTTTTACAAATATTACATTACCTTTAAGAGGTTAATAAAAAAAATGATAAAAAGAGGTTTTTTATGTAAAAATAATAAATGAAAATAGCAAATGAATAAAGCTAATTAGTTCTAATAATTAGCCTTATATCAGTATGCTTATATAGAATATAATTCGTCTAACCACAAAATTAATTCTATATATTATATTCTATTTTTTATTTATATAAATTTTTGGGCATAATGATTTATTTCATAGCTATTTTTCAATATTTTGTTTTTAGATATCACCTCAATAGAAAAGAAGAGGTAATAATATGAGATACAATAAAAATAAATCTAAACAAAATTATTTAAAAGATATGAGATTGAGAATACTCAATTCTCAAGATGAAAAATTAGAAGAATTTAAAAAAATAGCTAAAATGAACTATGATTTATCATTACATAAGACAGACATTGTTAAAATAGCTTTAAGTAATTTTATGCATGATGTTCAAAATGAAGAAGACCTTGAAAAAATTTTAGTTCAAAATGAGTATATCTAAATTTTAGGAAGTGATTTTTGTGAAAGATAATTTTTTAACATTTCTTAAAACTAATTTTAAAGAATATAAAAGATTCTTGGAGGCTATAATATGAAAAATGACCTTCAAAACGAAAATAATTTAGAATATAAAAAATTACCTGATGAGTTAATTAAACAGGGATGGGTTTTAAAACAAAATGAATTGTTAATTCCTTATATTTATAGAAATCCTGAATATTCTGATGAAAATGAATATTATTATAGTGTTGAGAAAGAAGGTAAAAAATATTTGGTTTCATGGAAAATTAAAGAGCCAAAAAATGATATTTATGCTTTATGTGAAGCTTATTCAACAACAAAATTTATCAATGTTGCTGATAAAGATAGAAACAAAATATTGGGATATAATGGAGCGAATGGAAATTTACCCAGGGATAAAAACACTATAAAAGAATTTTGGAGCAATATAATTCCTTTTTTAAATAAGTATAAAGTAAAATCGTTATTAGATGAAAATTTTGAGATTTTACAGCAAGAAATAGAATCTGAATCTGAAGAAGAAAAGTATATCTATAAGACTTTCGAAGATTATCCTGAAGAAGTACAAAAAGAGGCAAATGACATATTGAATAATCTAGATTTTATAGAAGAGGTTTTAAATACAATAAATTGGAAACATGAAGGAGATAAAAAGACAATGATAATTGAACTTTTGTCCTGTGGTAGTTTATTTATTCATGAACCAGTACATCAGTACAAAGATGCAAAAAAAGGAAAAGGAAAAACTAATGGGAGTAATGAGATAAAAGGGATACTACCTGACCAATATGTAGTGGATTTACCTAGTTTTTCATCCAAATCAATATATTATCATTCAACTACTATTCTTCATCCAGAATTTAATTTTATTTTTCTCGATGATATCGTTTTAAATGAAGATAAAGATGAATTGTTAAAACTGATAACTGACAATAATAGGCCTATGAAATCACATAAAACAGTTATTAATGGGAAACCTGTTGAATTTATTTTAATAGGAGAATATTTAGTAATAATGAATAGGGCCGACACTAGTAATATGAATGACCAATTATTTGATAGGTTATATTTGAATGAATTAGAAAATGATGAAAATCATGAAATTAAGGTTAAAAATAAGATTAAACAAAATTCTATATTGGAAACTAATGTTTTTCTTGAAAAAAAGAGAACTATGATAAAATGTGCAATACAAAAGTTAGTAGATAATAATGTTAAAATATTTAATCCATATCTAATTTTTCTTAATATAAAACATCATGCTAATAGAAATATTAATCATTACCTTGGTCTAATTAAAGCTAAAACTTTTTTCTATCAATATCAAAGGTCTAATATAGATGATATTATTATTGGTAGTATTGAAGATATGGAATTTGTACTGTCAAAAGTTTCTGAAAGTTTCGAAACACAGAAAAATAAATTAGACCATGTTGAAAGGAGCATTATTGACTTTTTAAAGAAAAATAAAGGGAATGAATTTAAACTTAAAGAACTTGAAAAACCTATTGGAATGAGTAATGAACATATAAAAAATAAAATATTTGGAAAAGATGGAAAAATGGGTTTAGAAGCTAAAGGATATGTTTCAGTAATACAAAAAGACCCAAATAACATCAGAAGTCCTTATTACGTTCAATATGTTGAAAATGATTCAACTCCTTTTAAATCTGAAAAATCATTTACAACTCTTACAACTAATACTAGTTTTAATGAAAAAAATTCTTTAATTTTAAAATGGAATCTTATTATACCTTATTTAACATTAAAACAAATATTAATAAATAAGAATCTAGTTTATTCCCTCGAACCTATTTTAGAAAAAATAAAATTGGATATTAATAATTATGAAAATGTAGTTTCATTCATTAAAAAATCATTCAATGAAATTAAAGACATGGTTGAGTATATAACAGAAGATAAAACTCCAAGCTCAGAAGATTTAGACTACCATAAAAATTTTACACAAACTAAATATGATGACTTTGTTAAATTTATTGAAGAAATAGAGAATGAAGAAAATATCTCCAAAAATCATGAAAATAATTTTAAGCAAAAAAATCATTCAAATCAAAAACAAGCACTAAATAATAGCACAAACCTTAAAAATAAAGAAATTTTTGAACCGTTTGAAGACAAAAAAGATTATACAAAAGAAATTGAAAATATATTGATAAATCATTTGAATGTTAATAAAAAAGAAAAATTCGATGAACTATTAAATCTTTTAATAGATTTTCATAATGAATGGGAAGAAAAGATAAATCAAATTATAGATTTAATGTGGGAATTAAAGAAAAAATCAATTATAGACATATCTGACTATGATGGTGAAGTAGAATTATCTATTAAAGTGTAATGTTAAATTTCAAAACTTACATAACAATTCAATAAAAGACATTTAAAAAAACTTAAAAAATATAGGTAGTGAGCTTTAGACCATGTAATAACATATATCTAGATGGTTTTGAAAATAAATTTTTTTTTAATTGGTGGAATCATGAGTAAAAATAATGAATATATTAAGGAAATTACTAGAGAAAATATATTGGAAGAGCTGAAAACTTCATATAATACTCTTAAAAATAAATTAATTAATGGAAGAATAAAAGATAATGAAAAAGAAAAAATTAGAATACAGCAATACAAGGTACTTAATCAAATAGCTAAAACCATGAATGATATATTGAAACAAAAAGAACTTGCTGAAATGCAAGAAGAAATTAAAGAAATAAAAGAAGCTATCCAAAAACCATTACCTGATTATCTAATAGAAAGAGAACAGAAAGAACTTGATGAAATGATAGAATATTTTGAAAGTTAGTAAGGCAGATAATATGAAAAAATTTGAACAAACACCCAATAATATAAATAACGAAATTGAAAATGTTATTAAAGAATTAACCCCAAAACAAAGTAGAATTTTATTCAATAACTTATGGGAAAATATATTAAAAACCGTTTTTGAAGAGCAAAATTTCAAAAAGTTTAAAAAACTTGAAAAAAACTTCTCTAACACGCTAAATATAGCGCATGAAAACAAAATAACACTCTATCCACTGGATATTAATGAACTTACATATAGAAAAGCATTAGAAATATTTGAAGATACAGTGAATATGTCATATCTTTTAAATGTATATCCAACATTAATGAGATTTAGACAGAATTGTTTTGACCTATTAAATCCTGAAAAACTTCATAAAAATGAAATAAAAGAAAAAATAGAATTTAACAAAGCAATATATGAAGAATTTGAAAAAACATCTATTTTAGAATTATATGAAAAATACATAGACCCAAAAGATTATAAAAATATTATAGAATATCCTATAAAAATTTATGAAGATAGAATAATGAACTCAAATAAGCTTACATAATTATAAACCTATACAAAATTATAAGTTCATATAATGTTGGAATTTAAACATCTCCTTTAACGGGAGTTGCATTTATTACTGTTGTTTTAGCATAATCTGGTTCTTCATCTACATCAATTGTTACAAATATATTTTGTGGTTCTTTTAATGAAGATATAACTGTATTTTTTGATGCTACTACCTTATTATCTTTGTATAAATCTATTTTTATTTTAACATCTTTATATTCTTTCCCACTTTTTGATTCAAACCATTGAAAAACTGTTGCCCATTTTTCAACTTTAATCCCAGTATCTTGTTCACTCCAATCACAACTAGGATTTCCTTGACCTACAATATCATCTTGAATATTACTTCCATTGCTATTATGAGAACTATTAATTCCTAAAATAGCTACTACTCCAATAATAGCTATAATAGCTATTATAATTCCTAAAATAATTTTTTTATTCATATTAAACATCCCCTATATAGTCAGGTATTTGATTTTCATTAGCATACCTTTCATTATCTTCTTGAAAATCTTGCATTTTTTCTACAAATTCTTGTCTAGTTACATTTGTAGTATCAGAATCATTTAATTCTTCATTTACTTCATCAGAAGTCATGGTATTCATTTCATAATTTAAATAAGAAATACCAATTACTCCAACAACAGCTATAATAGCTATTCCAATTACAATCCATCCACTATTCATATTAAATATCTCATATATCTACTGTTCCATTACTATCATTAGTATTAATTTCATGTGTTTTTTCTTGAAATTGTTGTGTTTGTTTAACTTCTTGCATTATTTGTACTGCAAGTTGTTTATTAACACTATGAGATACTATTCCTGTTGATTTTTCAACAACATAAAAATCACCATTTGAAGGGCTAAAAAGCATATAATAACTAGCTGATTCCATACTATTCTCTGTGTAAATACTATTACTATTCAGCCAATTTTTAATATCAGTTATATTCATATCATTTATGCTAGTAAGTGTGTATATTTTCTCCCCATTTACAAATAGTTCTTCAGCAAAACTATCTTCCATAATATATTTCCCTTGTATTTCATTATTATAATTTACAATAGCTATAGCTACGATAATAACAATTATAATAATTACAATGCCTATTCCCAAAATAATTTTTTTATTTTTTTCCATATTTTTACCTAATTTTTAAATTTTTTAATTTAATTATAATATATGTTTATTTGATATTAATATATGTGTTTTTATGTATTAAATATGTTATTTTTATACTAATTCATTATTTAATAATATATTATTATAGAACAATTTCTAACTATGAACAAGGAACAAATAAAATTATTGTCCTATATAAAAAGGTCAGAATATAGAGCTGATATATTAAAAACAATGGAAAATGAAATGCAATTCCCTTCCCAAATAGCTAAAAAAGTTGATTTAAGGATAAATCAAGTTAGTACTCTCTTAAAAGGATTAAAAGAAAAAGGTCTTGTTGAATGCATCAATGAAGAGGAAAAAATGGGTAGATTTTATAAACTAACTGAAAAAGGAAAAAATATAGTTGAAAACTTGTAATATATTAAAAATTTTGATGATTTCTATTTTTAAGTTAAACAAGGAAGACTATACAAAATAACTGATTTAGGAAAAGAAGTTTTAGAACATATTTAAACAATATTCTTATAATATCAAAACTAAAAATACAACTATTAATAAATATTTTAAGGAATTTATTAATTAACAGAACAAAAGGGAAAGAAATTTTGGATTTATTAATTAATAATGATTCATATGAAAAAAGATAGTGATAAAGAGTCTGATAAAAAATCAAAGACCCTATATATTGAAGATTTGTTACCAAAGAAAATACATATCAAATTAAGTATTGGGGAATTAAAATTTGAAGAACCCTGTGTTGGTGATAAACCGTTATTATTAGATTTAATTGAAAAGGAATTAAAACCAAAAGAATTTGATATTAATTTTTTATATAATAAAATTGAAGAAAATATTGATTTTAAATTATTTGATTCTATTAATGAGGAGGAACTAAATCATCTGATAATTGAATATATTGAAAATGTACGTTGGTTGGATGATTATTATGAAAATACTGGAAATATTTTTGAAGACTTTAAAAATGCATTGATTAAACATAACAAACTAGATGAAAGAAATAATAATGAAAAAATAAAACATGTTAAGACTATAAATGTAAAACTTCCTACTATTTCAGATTCAACTATGAAAATTATTGAAAATGCAACTATATCTTATCAAAGAGCTATGGATAATGTTAGTACTCATAATAATTTATTTATTAATCCACCCACTTTTAAAATACCTGAAAATATTTCCAATATAATTAATCAATATCAAAACGTTCATAATATAGTTAATAACGCAATTTTAAATATTCCTGATGTAATAATACCTCAAATTAAAATCTTAACTAATTGGGTTGATTCAAGCAAATATTTAGCTAATTTGTATACAACACTAAACAAAAAATTTCTAAAAGAATATGAAATTCCTTTATCCAAATTTAGTGAAGATTTAATGGAATATCAATGGTTTATAACTCCTTCAATGACTTGGAGCTTAATTCGCGGTTTTAAAAATATTATTGACAATAGTGGAAATATTAGAAAAGATTTGAATAATCTGTATTATGCTTATTATTCTGCAAATAATTTTGATAATATTGAAGATATGGTGATAAATTGGAATTCTAATAATGTATTAAGGCCAACAAGATTTAAAATAATCAAAAATTGTGTAAAATTACTTAAACAAGATAATGAAATTAGCATTGCTTATTTAATTGTTCCAACTTTATTGGCTCAGATTGATGGTATTGAACAAGAGTTTTTAAAGAAAATAGGGATATCCAGAAAAGAATTTATAGATAATCAGGATTCAGATTATGAATCAGCTAAATTAATATTTCTTGATGTTTTATATGAGTCAGTATACCCTGGAGGAAGTATAACACATCCTATAAACTTTAATAGACATAAAATTATTCATGGAGAATTCCTTAACGGTTATACAAAATATAATATTATAAGATGTTTTTTGGTTTTGGATTTTCTTATTAATAGTTATATTGAATCTATTGGGGATTATAAATAAATTGTTAATTTATTATTTTTCACATCAGAAAATTACATAAGTCATAGTTAAAAGTGGTATCTATGTATGATTTTTTACATACTTATGAAAAAATTGAAAAAAAGTTTTTAAATGATATTAGTCATTATATTGCAATCGATGATGATAATTTAAATGTCTATTCAGACTCTATTTATGATTTGATAGTGCACTGTGGAGTTCAAATAGAAAAAATATCAAAAGAGTTATGTTTTCAATATGAAGAAAGAGAAATAAATAGTTTTAATGATAGATTTGAAATTATTGATAATAAATTTAAAATTTCTAAAAAAAAGTAATATTAGCACCTTCTCGCTTTCAATTAATAAATAAAGAACTTCAACCCTTTAAATTAAACAATGATAGAAAATTTGACTGGAATGGAGTATATAATATTGCAAAACATGAGATGCTAACTAATGAAAATATGAAAAAGTGTAATGTTAAGAATCTTATTCTTATTATTTCTGCTTTATACTTATTAAATTTATTTTATAAATATAAAAATGCCCATATATATGAAAAATGTCACTCTATAGGTGGAATATTTGAAAATCCTAAATTTTTAGAACGAATGTCACTTCATTCTGAGTTATTTTCTTTAAAAATATTTAATGAATATGATAGTCAGAATAACAATAACAAAGAAGAATCTGCATTGTCTATCACCTGTTATCATTTTAATAAACATAGTGGAAAAGGCCAAAAAATGACATTAGAATATTTTGAGCCAGACCCAAGTAATTTATTTGCTTTTGATTGCTTATCTGAACTTTCAATAAATATGTAGGTCTTCTTCTACTCAAAACAAAAAAACTTAATTTAAACCTAATTTTTTAACTTAAAAATTAAAAATTTTATTAAAATTATTTAAAACTACTAAAAATAAGAATTTAAAAAACAAAAAATAACACTCATTTCACGGAAAATATTAACACGGACTTGAGGGGATTTGAACCCCTGACGGCAGGATTAGGAGTCCTGCGCTCTTCCAGGCTAAGCCACAAGCCCTATTGATTTAATTTAATATATCAAAATAATTAAATTATTTTAATGATACTCTAGAAAATATTTTGCATATAATAGTATAAATAGTTTTTAATATAAATATAAAATACAAGAGCATCCTAATTATATAATTTAATGGAAAGAATAGTCCATTAAATAGCTATTTATATTATTTTACTATTAATCCCAATATTTTTAAGTTAGTTGATATAATATATTAATCAAATTATCTTAATATTTATTAAATATTGTTATTTAGGTTTGATTTTTGTAGGTTGAGAGAGTATGGATACTAAGAAGACTTCTATTTTTTCATTTATTATTGGTGTGCCTATTGCTTGTTTAGGTGGTTTAATAGGTTTAGGTGGTGCTGAATTTAGACTGCCTTTTTTGTTGAAGACTTTTAGTAAAACTGCTAAAAAAGCTGTTGCATTGAATATGTTGGTAAGTTTAATTACTGTTGCTTCAGCTATTTATTTTAGAACTAATAATATTGATATTTCGATTATTTTCCCTCAAGTGCTTTTAATGCTTGCAATAATTGTAGGTTCTACTATTGGAGCATACTGGGGTATTGGGATGCTAAATAAAGTATCTGATGTGTTATTTAAAAAAATAATGCTGATATTGCTTTTAATTATGGGTTTACTTCTTATTTGTGAAAGTTTCATACCTTTTGGGTCAATGGGTATATTATTTGGTAGTATATATTTGAAATTAATTATAGCTGTTTTATGTGGTTTGCTTATTGGAACTATCAGTAGTTTATTAGGTGTTGCAGGAGGAGAAGTTATAATTCCTATATTAATTTTAATATTTGGAATTGATATTAAACTAGCAGGTACAATGAGTCTAATTATTAGCTTACCTACCATGCTCGTTGGAATTACAAGACATAAAAGAAATAAAATGTATAGTGATAAAAGCGAAATCACTTCTTTAGTTATTCCTATGGGAATAGCTTCTATAATAGGCGCATCAATTGGAGCTTTATTAGTTATTTATGCTCCTTCAGAATTGTTAAAGCTTATTTTAGGAGCTTTATTGTTATTTACATCTATTAAATTATTCATGGAAAAAGAAGAATAAATTATCTTTAATTTATTTTTCTATAGCTTCTTTGAAGGTGTCTTGGTGGAATCCTGATGCCATTTGTTTTTTACATTCTTCATCTGTGAATAATCTCATTTTCCCTGCACGGCAAGGATAATGCTGAATTTTAAGCCCCGCTTCTCGAGGTAGAATTTCTTCATCTGGAATTTTGCCTTTATATTTTTCAAGAATATAATCTGCTACAAACGAAGTAGAACCACAAGGAGATGACCTAATTACATTTATATCATTGACTTTTCCATTTTCTAAGATTAATTCAACTTTAGGTTTGCCAATTTTTGATAAAAATTCATCATAAATAGGATTTCCATTTTCTTCAATTTCACACATAATATAAGGACAAGAAACATTGTTTTTAGATTCTAATTGATTTTTAAAACCATCTCCTTTCCAAGAAGCTACAATAATCCAATCAACTTTATCTGCAAATCTATATACTATATCTAATGCTAAATCTGGATGAGAGATATAAGAAATAATAATATTGGCATTTTCTATTTTTAAAGCAGCATCTTTAGGAAGTTCTATTTCATCATCTAAAAACATCCCACTAGGAGGTTCTAATTGTATAAAATCTGCAACAAATTCTTCTTTAATAGTATCATATGCCCTATCACCATAAGGACCATCAGTTAAAATAACAACACTTATCATCAAAAATCACATCAACTTTTTATAATTATCTTATTCTTTTATTTTTTTAAAAACATACTTTTTTA
This sequence comes from Methanobrevibacter arboriphilus, assembly GCF_019669925.1. Classification (NCBI taxonomy): domain Archaea; kingdom Methanobacteriati; phylum Methanobacteriota; class Methanobacteria; order Methanobacteriales; family Methanobacteriaceae; genus Methanobrevibacter; species Methanobrevibacter arboriphilus. The sequence continues at coordinate 66,094 of NZ_AP019779.1, read as the reverse complement.
GCTCTTGAACTGTTTTTTCCCCTTCTTCACCTAATCTAGCTACTTCTCCAGCTTTTAAATCATGCTCATTAGCAAAATCCATAACATTAATACTATCATTTACATCAATATCTTTCTTTTCTAGTATTTTGTCAACACATGCATTAGAACATCCATTTAATGCAATTATTGGATATTTATTAATTAAATCAGGTGCTTTATCATTTGCAGCTGTAGAAGTTATACAAATAGAAGCTATATCTTCTTCATTTTCTGATAAATCAGAAGCTACTGCTCTACAAATTAATCCAAAATTGCTCATTCCACTACATGCAGCAACTGAAACTTTATCTTTCATAATTTACCTTTTTCCTTTAATTTCGCTTCTAATTTATCATGTTTCTCTTTCACATAGTCATATCCATCTTTGTAAAAAGGACATCCTTCAATACAATAAGTACATCCTTGATTACATCCAATACAACGAGATTCAATAAATTCTGCTTTATTATCATCCATATATTCTTTTTGTAATACATCTTCAGGACATACTTTAATGCATTTACCACATCTTTTACAATAATCATTAATCCATTTATGAGTGTTTTCTTTTGAAAATGATAGGTTTTCAATCGGTGTTAGTATTGCCCCTATTTTTTCACATGGCCCTAAGTCTGGAGTAATTAACAAATGACTTCTTCCTACTACTCCCATCCCTGCTGTTTCTGCAAGCTTTGGAAGGTCTAAAAGATTTTGATGAGGGTGAGCAACTTGAGTTGCAAACCCATTTTGTCTAAGATAATCAGAAATAATGTATGTAGCTTTTCCGAATTTATCATAGAGTAAATTATTTAAATTTTGTGCAAATTCACTTGGAGGTTCATTTATAATTTCATCTCCAATCTTCATAGTAAAAACAATAGCATTTGAATACTGCAATCTTTCATTTTCTTCCATTTGTTCTTTAGGTATTTTTCCAAAACCTATAATCTCTATATCTAAACTTTTAGCCATATCCTTAATCCTTTTAAAGGTTTCTGAATCTATTTCTTTTTTAGAATTTGTAGGATTTTCAACTTTAGAATCTTCAGTTACTTCATAATCACCACAACAAACAGAATTGTCATCATTTTCAGCAACTGCTTCACAACAACAATTTGTAGTACTTTCATCAGCCATGATTTTATTCTCCTATTTTAATTATTTTTTCTATATATTCTATCATTTTTTCATCAGCTAATCTATAATGTGTCCATTTTCCCTCTTTTCTCCATTTTAAAAATCCAGCTTTTTTTAAAATAGCTATATGATGTGAAATAGTTGATTGAGGTTTATCTAAAGCAGAGTCAATATGACATACACATAATTCTCCATTTTTTAATAAATATAATATTTTTAATCTAATAGAGTCAGAAAGTGCTTTAATAATTTCAGAATTTTCATATAAAATCTTTTCAGAAGGAATATCTTCAATTAACTTGTTTAAATCAAGATTTTCATATTTTTCAAGACAGCTTTTATTATTTTCGCATGAAGTCATGTTAGCTTATATTATAAATCTTCATATTTAAATATTTTGATATGTAGATACAATAAATATAAACATATATTAAACAAAATAAAATTATAAAATAAGTATTACTTTATTCGATAAAAGTATATTAAAAATGGTATAAAATTAGTGAGATTAGAAAATATTACTAATCTGTAGATCGAGGGTTCAAATCCCTCCCGGCCCGTTTATTAATTTTAAACGTTATTTTTTAAAATAAAGTATTTATTATAGTATTTTCTTCTATATATCTAATATGCATTTTATTTAGATAGTAAAAGAATTCTAATCTTAAAATTAGAGGTTTAAATCCCTCCAAGTTTGTTTATTAATTTTATTTATTAAATACTTCTTAATTTTTTCACAACAAGTAATTGAAGTTCTTTAATTTTATCCATTGATGGTTCAATCATTTTGAATACATATTCATATTCAGAAGTATCTATATTTCTACTCATTCTATTCTCAATTTCATTATTTATATTATCTAATTTTTCTTTTATACTTCCATCTGTAATTATGACTTTATCTGTTAGTGGAGAGTATACTGTTTCATCCAAGTATATTCCTAATATATGATTTTTTACACTCATTAAATCATTGATAATGCTAAGTAGTTCATTATCAGCATCGATACATCTTTCTCTCCAATTTTCTAAATTTGTTCCATGAGCAAAAAACCCTTTTGTAACAATATAATAAGATTCTAAATCTAACAATAATTGATATAAATAGATTAAAATCTTTTTATTATCACTATACTGAGATAACATCAGCATATTATTATTATTTCTTCTTTTTTCCAACCTTTCTTTTTTTTTAGCTATTTTCAACTCATTATCATATCTTTCTCTTTCCTCTTCAAGATTTTTTTTATTTTGATAATTTGTAAAATAAACCCCCATAAATGCCAAAAAAGCAGTTATTAAAGCACTCATTAAAGTACCTGAAACTATTGCTAATGTATTAGAAGGATTATCTGAAATCGGGTAATTATTTAAAAATAAATATATAATAAAACCAATGAGAATTACAAATATTATAACTATGGCAATAAAACCAACACCCCAAAACGTAACTTTTTCTTCCGTTTTATTTTCTTTTACTTTTTTTCTTCCATTTAAAAAACCTAATTTTTATTAATTTTAATAAAATATGTGTACATCTTAAATCATAAAATATACAAATAATAAAATTATTACTAAGTATGCTCCAAAACTTCTTTTCCTTTTTATCTTGTTAACTTGATAAATTCTTTGTTTAAATTATCTTAATTTATATTATAAAATATTTAATTTCCAGTTTTTCATTGAAAGTAGTATATGGCAAATGTCTTATTAATCATAATATCCCATTTCATATAAATCATGAATTTTTTTAACTTTGAAAAATGTTTCTAAATCAATAGATCTTTTATAGTTCATAGGATCCGAAATATTAAACTGAAAATTTACTTCAATGCCCTCTAAAAGTTTCATATTATTTTTAAGAAAATTAGTAAAATCATTTAGCTCTTGAGAATTATTAAAAACTAGAAAAGGTAGTTCTCTGTACCCTCTATCCATTATAAAATTTTCAGGTTTTGTTTTTTTACATAGTTCTCCAAATAATCCTTGTACTTCTTCTAAATTATAATAATAAAATGCATTCATAGGATAATCAGAATCAAAAACTTTCATTGAAGGATTTGGAAAATGAGACCTATAACCGTCACAAAATATATACAATAATTCTTCTTCGGCAAATAATTGAGTAGAATTATATTCAAATTTTATATTAAACATTGTTGATTCATTATTCAAGAAAAAAGTACAATAAGGCTCTATACTTGACATATCTCCTCTTTCAGAAATTTCTATTTTGAATTCAGGGTGTTTTTTATTGAATGCTTTTTTTGTTTTATCAAAATTAATATCCCAGTCATTAGTTTCAGTTAAATAATGTTTGAATTGTTCTATAATATCCAAATTTTCAGATTCATACATACTATGATAATGCTTCTCAATTTTATTAACATTAATATCTTCAGTTTTAGAACTAGGAGTATTATTATTTTCTATAATTTTTTCAATATTTTCTAAAAATTTATTTCTTTTTCTTTCCCATTTCGTAAAATCATTGTTTTTATTTTTAATACTAAGATCGTTTTCTATTTTCATTTTTAAAGAGTTTATTTTAGCTTTATTATTGATAAGTAATCCTTCGGTTAATGGAATAACACCTTTAATTTTTTCAAATGTCATTGGAGGTATAAGAATAGGAATGTGGAAATTTGATTGAATCCATGTAGCTCCCATTTCACATAAAGAAACAGGGCTCCCATAGAAATTTTCCGAAATTAAAAAAAGTACTAATGTATTTGGTGTGAGTTCATTTTTTATTGTTTCTAAAAAATTCTCTCCAAGAGGTATGCCATAGCCTTCTACAGAGGTACAAAATATATTTTCAGAAGGTACTCCAATATATTCTAAAATTTCAATTAATTCATCTGCAAAATGTTTATCTTTTGAGGAGTGGCTAATAAACACCTTTTTCTGATTATCTTTAGGTTCTATTTGAGTTTCATTATTTTTCTTTGTTGTCTCAAAATCATCACTAGAATTGGTTAAACTATCATTAATATTATTATTCAATTTATCTATTACCTCCTCATTGTTAATTATTTGGTTATTCTTAGGAACATTAGCTTGTAAATTAGTTGTTTGATTATTATTATAAACATTATCCTCTAATTCATCAATACGATCATATATTTTTGTGAATCCATTGTAAATATGTTCTCTCCTATCTTTATATCCTCCAATATCTTGCATATGTGTTCTAAAAAGATAAGGATTTCTTTTTGTGATTATAAAATTAGGTATTGCTCCACTTAACTTTTTACTATTCATTATTTCTTTTCTTAAATTATCAAAATTTTCATCATCCCCTGTATTATTTGTTGCAATATCAATTAACATTTCTTCAAATTCGCCTACTTTTTCTTTTAATTGTTTTAAATCATCCATTTTAGCACCAAAATCTAATATAACCATAAAATAACAAAACTTTTTTTCAATCCCAAAACAATTATTATCTACTTTACCAACATCTATTCTATTTAATAAACCTTAAATCCATTTAAATTATCTATATCGTATTATTCCAATAGTTAATTAATTTTAAATAGTACATTAACTATATTATTTCATTGTTTAATATTATTTACTATTTGAAGTGTGTAATGTGCTAATGAACTATTATCTAAATATGTTCTAAAACTTCTTTTCCTAAATCAGTTATTTTACGATCATTAATATCACGAATACGAGGCAAACCATTAACAATATAAGGCTGTTCTTCTTCTTTAGCTTCACATATAAGTTGAGAAGGTGTTTTATTAGTAATATCATATATCTCACTCAACACATTTATATACTGTTTTTTCCTACTAGCAGAAATATCTTTTCTCAAAAACATCTGCTTAACTTTAGCATCTGATGAAATAATAGTATTATATTCTCTTTCATCATATAAAAACCATCTGGATGTCTTAAAATTCCTGAAAGTGCTTAAACAATCAGCAGATTATGAATTCATATAAAATTAAATATTGAAAAAGTAATAAAAAAATTAATTAACATTTCGTTATAGTCGAGTATAATGAATAAATATCTTAACCAGTAAATTTTCAAAAACAATAAAAGGACATAAATACAAAATAATACATTAGTTTAAAATACAATATGCCTCGATTAACTAATATTATTTTCAAAATTTATATAAAAATATTTAGATTGTTAAATAAGTTTGCAGAAAGAGCAAAAATCATAAAAAATAAAGTTATCAAAATATATCTTATAGAAATAAATAATATATTCCATAATTCAATGCAACAAACATTCAAAGGTAAAATGAATTTATAATGTGATAAAAATGTCAAAAATTCTTCCAAACACTACCATTCTATTTATATTTACAAAATCTAATGAAAATAATGAAGAAATACTTTTTATTTATAAAAAAATATTATTAGACTCTTGGAACAATGAAAATAGTTTATATTGGTATATAAATATGGGAAAAATGGAAAATCTAATTGGATATGGAAAAAAGAAAAACTAAAAGAATGGTTAGTTGCAGGAAAAGAGGAAAATATTAATAAATTATATGATGATATAATTAAAGGCAATTCTATAGAAATTAATACAAAAAAAATATATTTTAAAATGCCTGATTCATTTGAGAAAGATGATGATATTGATTTTCCAGTAGGTGGAAACAATTTTAGATATAATGTTATTAAAACAGCCCCTAAATTTTTTAATAAGAAATTTTTTAAAACTGGCTTTTTAAATGAATTTTTAGGTGAAGATGAAAGAAATGATAAAAATATCGAAAGATTTTATCCTTTGAATTTATTTAGCTCAGAATTTATTAAATATGCTATTAGTAAAAATATTTTTGCTATTAGTGAATTTAGAACACCTTTTTTATATTTAAATAGAAAAACACATAATAAAATAGTAGAACCTGAAGATATAAACTTTATAGGGTGTTTAGAAACTGATGAAGATAGTAATCTTGATTATTATGGTATTTTAGAATCTAATGGAAAACAAATAGACAATTTTCTAATAAATAAAGAAATTGGAATTTTTAAATTTTCTGTTGATAAAAAACACACCAATGTAGTTTTATCAATTAAAAAAGGATCAAAAATAATTAAGAAAAATAAACTTTACACTAATACTAATGTTAATATTGAAATGCATGATGTGAAAGATCGTTTTGAAGATGAATGGGGAAACCTTTTTAGTTGTCCAGTTATGCGCAATAATTCTAAATTTTCTGAATTTTATTGGCCAAACAAAAACATATGGCAGATAGACGATTATCCCGAGATAACTATAGCAAAAAATATTAATTCTTCACTTATTCAAGATTTAAAAATTAAAAATACAGGATTTGAAAAATTATCTTATATTTTTAAATCAATTTTTGATGAATTAGGTACAAACATTTTAATTATTGACCCTTACTTCATCGGTGATTTAAGTAATACTTTAAAGGGGTGTCAAGTAGCTTTTATCAATGCTTTTAATATATATGCTTTTGAAAACAATTGTAATAATGAACAAATTAAAATTGAATTTTTAGGACTCTCAAGTAAGGCTAAAAATTCAAATAATGATCCTTCTCTTAGTAAACATGAAAATGAGAAAGTAGATGATTTTCAAAAAGGATATTTTGAAATTTTTAAGAGAATTTTAAATGAAAATAATTTTTTTGGTAAGGTGAACATGAGATTCTTAAAGATTGAGAATGTTCCAAATATAAAAGACAAATTTCATAATAGGTACTGGTGTGGGCTCGATGAAGATGGGGATATCAATAAATGTATAGAAGTTACAAATAGTGTTGGTAATATTAATGAAGTTAGTTTCTATTTATTAAATAACAAGCAATGTAACACTATTTATAGAAAATATAATGACTTATATAAAGAATCAGATAAATGTATTAGCTGGTTGGAGGTTGAAAATGGTATTGTCCGCCCTCGAAAATAGTTTAAAAAATTAAAAAAATAAATAAAAAACCTTAAAATCATGATAAAAACTCATTGAGAATGCTAATCTTAAGATCGAGTGTTCAAATACCTCCAAGTCTGTTTTTCAATAATTGATGATTTGAATTGTGAAAATATTATAAAATTTACTTAATTTTTATACACCTATATAATATTATTTAAGTAATTTTAGTATAATAACTGCAATAACTCCCTCCTCCAAGAATAAGAATTAATAATTCCCTTATATATTGTCCAATATTTGAATACCAATGGGCTTTTTCGTTGTATTTTGAAAGGTAGATTTGTTTTTTACATAAAACTTGAAAAACTTAGAAATAATAAAAAAGTAATTATTACACAGATAAAAATAATAAAAATTTCTATAAAAATGAGAATATTTTTTAAAACCCCATAATAATTAAGCAAATTAATGAATATAAAAAAAATAATGAAAAATAAATAGAAATAAAAATCTAAAAATAATAATAGAGATATATAAGTAAAATATGAAATTAATAATCTTTGGTGATTTTATAAAGAACTCCAATAGCTATAACTTCAATAGTAGCTGGTAATAAGTCTCTATCTTGAAGTACTAGTGATAAATTAGGATCTCCTGTAGATATCATATATAATGTTACTGATATTTCTATTATGCTTTTTATCATAAGTAATAATGCAAAAACTATTAATCCTATTGTATATCCTATTTTTATCTTTTTGTAACTCTTTCTATAAATACTAAACAATCCTAACAGTAAAATTAGGGTTATTATTTTAAGTGTTAATATAAGCATTTTCGCTATACCTATATCTAAATCCATTTAATCACCATATTATTAAATTATTGTTATATTATTATTTTATTCCTTTATTTTTTCATTCTTTAAGTTTTTTATTCTTTCAATTGTTTCCATATCTTTTCAAAATCATCATAGTGGTTTTCCATTCTATCTGAAAGCATGTATATTTGTCCATATTTTTTTCCAGCTTTTTCAATTACTTTCATTTCTTCTAATACATCTAAATGATGAGTTATAGTTCTATAATTAAGATTTAATTTTTTACTTAGCTGGTGAGCATTAGCTGGAAGATCATGCAATTCTTTGATAATATTAGCACGATTATATCCTCCTTTTGTCCCTAAAAGAACCCATGTAAGAACTTTTCTCATAAAAAAACACTTATAAAATTATTTATAGAATTATTATTTTTAATGTTATTATTTTATCTATTAAATATATTAAATTTTTCTTTATAGATAATATTTAATTTTTACTTTGTTTATCTATAAAAATCTATAAAAATGAGTTTTATTGATTAATTTGATTAGGAACTTCAACATCCATATAAATTTCACTAGTAAAGTATTATTAATAACATTAAAAATAATATAAATAATAACAAATAGCTATTATAAACTTTATAAAAACTTTATAAAAATGGATTTTTCAATAGATAAAATGAGAATTTTCATATATTTTCAATATAAATATTATTTGATGAAAATTCTTTATTATCTATTAAACAGTTTTTCAACTGCATTTTTGACATTTGAGGTTTTTAGTTTTTAGGTCTTTATTTTTATTTATTTAATTCATATTTTCTGCTTTTATTTGCTAATTATTTGAACAATCTTCCATGATTTTACCATCACGGATTTTTATTGTTCTATCTGCCATATTGGCTACATATTGCTCATGAGTAACTATTATAAGAGTTACATTATTTTCTTCATGTATTTTTTCAAGCACATTTAATATTATGTCTCCTGTTTTTGAATCTAGAGATCCTGTTGGTTCATCTGCAAGAATTATCGATGGATTGTTTACAAGAGCTCTTGCAATAGCTACTCTTTGTCTTTGACCCCCTGAAAGTTTTGTGGGCATTTGCTCAAGTTTATCTCCTAATCCAACTGATTCTAATAGATTTTTTGCTCTTTTTTCTATTTCATCTTCTGAAACTCCGGTTCCAATGAGAGGAATCTGCACATTTTCAAATACAGTTAAATTTGGAATGAGATTGTGTAGTTGAAATACAAAACCGATTTTTTTAGATCTAAATTGACTTAAATCCTTGCTTTTGGTTATTTCTACCCCATCTATCTTAATTGTTCCAGAACTAGGAATATCAAGAGCCCCTAACATGTTTAAAAGAGTTGATTTGCCAGAACCAGAGGGGCCAATGATTGAAATAAAATCCCCTTTGTTTATTTCTAAATCAATTCCATTTAGAGCTTTTATCTTTCCATCATCGTAACTTTTAATCAGATTTTTGATATTTATGAATGAATTATTATTAATGGTATCGTCATTATTCATTAAATTCACCTCATCCTACCTATTCATATCTTAATGCTTCTGTTGGAGCTAACTTACTAGCCCTATATGCAGGATAAATTCCTCCAATGATTCCAACTAAGATAGCTACTCCAAATGCTAATATGAATGTGTTTGCTGTGTAAGCTAATGAAAACATATCTGATCCTGGTCCTGAACCTAATAGGCGAATTCCAATTTCTGACATTAATATTCCAAATATTGTACCAACAACTCCTGAAACTAAGGTTAAAACTAAGGTTTCTCCAAGTATCATTCCAAGAACTCTGTTACTTGTCCATCCAACAGCTTTTAAAACACCTATTTCTTTTGTTCGCTCGTATACGACCATTATCATAGTGTTTATTATTCCTATCCCTCCAATAAGAATAGCTAGCGCTGAAATAGCTAATGATGCCATGTCCAATATTCCAATTGCATTATTGAGCATCTCTGCTTGTTCTTCTGCTGTTATTGTAGATAAATCATCCCCATATTTCTTCTCAATATTCTCACTTATTGTGGTGTCGTTAGCTCCTTCTGTAGTTTTTATTAATATTTGATTTACATAATTACTATCTGTTATATTTTGAAGTTTACTCAATGAGGTATATGCCCCACTATCTGTCATAATACTTCCAGTTTCAAATATTCCTGTAATTTTGAAGTTTGTACTAGCTATTGTGATATTGTCTCCAATTGTTTTATTTTGACTTTCTGCAGCACTTTTACCAAGAATTACTTCATTTGTTCCTTCTTTAAAAAAAGATCCATTTACATCTTTAATTCCAACTAAACTTAGCTTATCTCTATTTATTCCATTTAGCGAAAGTCCACTCATTGGCCCAAATTCGCCTCTACTTCCACTATTGATGCCTTGTGATTCCGATGAACTTGTATCCGTAATACTGAGTACTCCTGCTACACTACTAACTCCACTGATATTTGCAAGTGTGTCTATATAGGATTCGTTTAATCTTCCTGAGGAACTCATTCCTCCAACATTACCTGATTCAGTTACAGTTATTTCTGCTCCACCACTATTTAGTGTGGTTTGAACTGATTCTTGCATCCCTCCCGTAATAAGGCCAAGAGCTACTATTGTAGCTATTCCAATAGCTATTCCAACAATAGAAAGAGCAGCCCTTGCTTTATTTCTAAAAGGGTTTCTTAATATTAGATTGATATATTTCAATTTTTCCACCTTCTTAATAAAAATCAAAGTTGATTTATTTTTTTTATATATTAATTAACCTTTTCAGTTCTTAATTTGAAAACAGTATTTAAATAGCTATTTCAAAATTTGGTGTTATTGATATGCAAATCATATACAAATCTTATTATAGAAAATTATATTATATATAATTTTGAAAATAATGGAAAATATTTTATATATCAATTATTATTATAATAATAAAAATAAAGCAATTAAAATCATTGAAAATAAAAAACTAAAAAAATTAAAATAACTATTACAAAAAATAAACCGCTATCTAAGAAAAAAAATAATATAAGACTTAAAAAATAATTATAAACAAATTAAGATTCATTTACATATATACTTGCATTATCATCAAAAGGATTTGTACGAACAGCAATAGAGAACATATAAGGATAATGCAGTTTTAGATAGTATAAATAATTAACCCATTCATAAATTAAACTAGAATAAACTCTATTAATATCATTAGTAAGATGTTTATAATCACTCTCTATAAGATCTCTATTAAAATCTCTTCTTTCAAGCTCTTCATCTAAGTGGAAAATAGCTAAAAGAAGATTTGAAAACGTGTCTTTTTCAAGTAAATTTGGATTTTCTAATAATCTTATTAAAAACCCCCTATTTTCAACAAGTAATTGTTTTAAATCTGTGAGAAATTCTTTACGTTGGTCAATATCTAAATCAAGATTAATTTCTAAATCTGTTTTCTTTAAATCCTTTAAAAAATTGTTAAATTCTTTATCAGACCAAACATTAAGATCTTTTAATAATTTGTTAATTTTTTCATTTTTATTAGAAATATTAATAAATTTAGATAAAAATTCAGTTCCAAATTCTGAAAAGAAGACACTCATAATCATGTCAAGCTTTTCTAGTATATTTTCTTTCTCTTTTTTATTAATTATTCCTTCAACAACAAGAACAACTACAAGAACATCTAAGGGCATAAAAGCAAAATCAATTACCAAGTAAAATATAACTTTTTCATGTTCATTTAAAGCAAAAAAAGCAAAACAATACATAGCTATAGATGTTAAAAGCAAAATTATCCCTAATTTAATTTTCCAGTTGATTTTCAATGTGATCCTCCTTCAATACTTATATATTAACTAATATTATAATTTAATTATTAACTAAAATTATCATTTAATCTTTGAAGAAATAATAGATATAGGATTTTCAGCTAACATCATCATTCCAAGACCGATAGATTTACCTCTTGAAATATTAACCTCAACGATCTTAGGTTCTAAGCCTAAGCTCTTTAGTTTTTTAATAGCAACATACTTTGTTTCAATTAAAATCCCTGTTACTATTATTCTACCATTTTTATTCAATTTTGAAAAAACTAATTCTAAAATCTCATCAAGATCTCCACCACTTCCACCAATAATAGCTATATCAAAGTTTTCTATTGATTTAAGTGCAGAAATAGCATCATTTTCTATTAAATCCACATTTTCAAAAACATCATGCTTTTTAATATTTTTAGAAGTTAATTCAATAGCATTCGGATTTTTATCAATTGATATTACTTTTTTAGCTATTTTTGCAAAGTCTGTTGTTATTCCACCAGTTCCACAGCCAATATCAACAACTATATCATCACTTGAAACTTCACTTTTGCATAATAGTAAACATCTAATTTCTTCCTTTGTAGGTCCAGGAACATCTTTAGAACTTATAAATTCATGATCTTCAATCATAAAATCATCTTCTTAATTATAGATATAATATTAATCTTATTTAATAATCTTATTAATTGAAAATTATTCCCATCGTTTAAACAATTCATTTTCAATATTTAATGAATCCAATATTTTACCAACTACAAAGTTTATTATATCATCTATATTTTCAGGATTATGATAAAATCCTGGCATTGCTGGTAAAATTATTCCACCTTCTCTACTTATTTCAAGCATATTTTCAAGATGAATAGATCTAAGAGGGGTTTCGCGAGGAACAAGGATAGTTTTTCTTTTTTCTTTTAATGCAACATCTGCCACTCTTGTTATCGCATTGTTACCATATCCATTAGCTATAGCAGATAAAGTTTTCATGGAACATGGAACAATCACAAGAGAATCAAATTTAAAAGAACCACTGTTTATAGAGGAAGTTAAATCATTTGGTTCATAGAAATAATTAGCTAATTCTTTTATCTCATCTAATTTTATTCCTAACTCATAATCAAAAATTAATTCTGCTGGTTTACTTACCACAACACCAGTTTCTATATTCAATTTTTTAAGTGCTTCAAGTAGTTTTAAGCTATAAATAACACCACTTGCACCAGTAATAGCTATAATTATCATTTTAACCTCTATTAAATTATTTATTATTAAGAATTATTTATATTAAGGATTATTTATATTAAGAATTATTATTAAATATGAACTTTAAATATTAAAAGATATTTATATTATTTATACTATTTATAATAATTATATAACTAAACAATAATAATTAAACAATGATAAATTGAATAATAATAAATTAAATAATGGCTTTGTAGAAATCCTAATTTTTCTTAAAATTTTAAATTTCTTTTTTTCAATATTATTCTTTAATTTTAAAATAAACTATTTTTCATTCTTTAAATATTTATAAAAAGTATTTAATTTTGTTAATTCGAATTTTGTTAATTAAAAAGATATAAATATTAAAAAGGAGAATATATATTAATATGAAACGCAAAAATACATATTCTCCATTTAATAATTTAATTTCAAGACAGTTAAATCTTTCGGATTTTAACTTTGAAAAACCTGTTCAAAACTGTATTAAAAGATTTAAAAATCAATTTAAAATTGATTTAAATGAAAATAAACTTATAAATTTTATTTTTTACACTTATAATCACGCTGAAGAATGTATAAATAAGTATTCACACTATTTTTCTAATCATTTATACACACAACCTACTTTATTCACTATTTTAGCAATGAAAATTTATTTAAAATTAACTTATCGTGAAATAAGCTTTCTAATAGACTTATCTGATAATTTAAAGAAATTTTTCCATATAAAAAGGGCACCACACTACACAACTCTTCAAAAATTCTTTAAAAGGTTACCTGCAAGAATTTTAAATAAAATAAATCAATTAATCCTGATTGAAAATGATATAAAACCAGAAATGATTGTTTTAGATGGAAGTGGGTTCACAAATGATAATGCAGATAAATATTATGCTCAAATACGCAAAAAAGAGCGAAAAAGCTACATTAAGAATCATATTGCAATTGATGTTAAATCTCGTTTAATATTAAACTATCAAACACAAAAAGGTCCAAAATACGATACACAATTTGCAATAGCTTCAATTAGAAAAATAAAAAAATATAAACCTCATTACATATTAGCAGACAGAGCGTACGACACAGAACCAATTAGAAAATGTATAAACGAAGAAATTGAAGCTTTTGACCAAATACCATTGAAAAAAAGAGCTAAAAAGGGAAAATATAGATTAAATAGCCCTACAATTTTTCGAAATAAAATTTATAGAAAAAGAAACAACGTTGAAAGTGTATTCAGCGTAATAAAAAGATTATTTGATGGAACAAATCAAAGTAAAAGTACAAAACTATCAATCAAAGAAACCAAACTTAAAAACACAATTTACAATATACACAGATCAATACAAATCAACTAAAAAAAGGATTTCTACAAAGCCTAAATAATTAAATAATTAAATAAATAATTAAATAAAATATCTTTAAGAATAATGAAATAAATTATTATCTTAAAGCTAATAATGTTAGTAATATTTCAATAATATAATTTAAATGATGAAAAATTTAAATAATAAAAAAGTTTAAACAATGAAAAGTAGTTTAATAAGCAATAATAATGGTAAATAATATTTTAAGTAATAATTCTAATTATTGTAAGCTAATAACAAAATAATTGTTTAATCAAATAATTTAGATTGTTCAAAATGAACTTTATCAAATTTATTCTCTGCTCTTTTTGGAAGATTTAAATAATTATCCAATTTAAAATTTTTAAATTTATCCTTATCTTCTTTTGGAACATATAAACAAATATCAGGATAATTGAATCTTGCACTTTGAAGTGCTTTAACAATACTTGAAATCTCATTAAGATGGAAAAGTTCATCACCAAGAGCGATTTGAGTTTTCATCTCATCAAATCTAGGATATTCTGGAATATTTAAAATAACGTAATCCCTATCAATGTCCATATCCTCACTAATCTCTTCCTCACACTTATCAAGAGCCCTTTTTTTTATATCAAAAATTTCAGGAGGATTTTCAAACTCATTCAATCGAGTTGAACATACACTTTTAAGTAAATTTCTATTATCTAACCTTGTTACAATATCTTTAATAAAAGCATTATCCTTAGATTCCTTTTCATCAACATTTCTACATATACAAAGCATATCAGCATCATCATATTTGTATATATCATTACTGCTAATAATATCTGCCTTGAAAACTTTTTTAAGACATCTTCTAAACATAGCATTAACAATACGAGTAGTATGGTGTTGATAAACGCTAGGATACATTTGATATCTAGCTACAAGTGCTTCTTCAGCAGCTTGTACACCTTTAATATCCAAAATAAGATATTGTTTAAGTTTTAAGTTAGCTATAATCCTATCAACATCTATTACTCCATAAGCCACACCAGTATAATGAGAATCACGAATTAAATAATCCATACGATCCACATCAAGTTCTCCAGAAATAATAGGTCCAAGAGAACCCTTACCATTAATAATATCAATAATTTCCTTTGAATCAAATTCTTTAGTTATTATATCATTTAATGAAGTTTCTTTAATAACTTTAGCTGTTAAAACTTCATGTTTAACACCTAAAACTGCCTCTGAAACATGAGAAAATGGTCCATGACCAATGTCATGAAGTAATGCAGCAATTCTAACTAAATTTTTATCATAATCAGATAATTCAAGATGATCTGCTAATTTAGATCCTAAAAACATAGTTCCTGTTGAATGTTCAAACCTAGAGTGATTTGCACCAGGATATATTAAAGATATAAATCCAAGTTGTTTTATTCTTCTTAATCTTTGAATTTGAGGAGAATCCATTACTTCAACTTCAAATTCATTTAATGGAAGATTTCCATGAACACTATCTCTCAGAAATTTAGTTGGATTAGACATTATAACACTTTTTAAATCTTCTCAATAAGTTTTAGTAAATTTTAATAAGTTTTTAAAATAAATCAAAATATAATAATAAATCAATGAACACTTAAATCAATATATTAAATCAATGAACTTCAATAAATGATTAACTCAATTATTAGTTTTATTAATAATATTTATGAAAATAAAATGTAATAAGTTTTTCTATGAAGTTAAGAAAAACATATAAAAAAATTCCATAAAAATAATAAAAAATAATAAAAAACAAGCATTCACTACTATAAAAAAATATAAAAAAAGACTACAACTTTTCAAGTTTAGCTATAGAAAGACCAGTAGTTTTAGCTATCTCTTCAATAGACATACCTGCTTCAATCAATTTTTTAGCTATATTTAACTCACCTTGCTCAATACCTTTTTTCTTTCCTTTCTTTATACCTTTATCTTCAGCATAAGCCATTTCACTTTCATATTTTAACTCGCGTTGACTTTCAATATTCATTTTATGCAAAAATTTTTCATTTTTTAACAATTCTTTTACTTTTTCATGAGCTAATTTAATTGCTTCATCTTTGCTCATAACCATTTCAACCATCTCAATTGTACTATTTTTATCCAAAAACACTAACCATCTATGTAAATGATTATTAAAATCAATCTTTTTTATCTTTCTAAAAGGAACAAGACTAATATTAATTATTTTTATACATTGACTATATTCACATTTAATGTCTGTTTTATCAATTATATTAAATTTTCGGCTGATTTTTTCATTTTCACAAAATTTAAACCCTAATATATTAATTTGAATATGTTCTTTTAAAAACCTAAATTTTCCTTCGTCAGCTGAATTAGAAAATTCTCTAGATATATAAAGTTGATTTCTCCTTTTAAAAAATTTTTCATTCTGCCTTTGAACTTCGATATTAATTATTCTACCATCTAATGCAACAGAGCGAAGATCGAGAATACAAGACTTTTTACCCATAATATTAGCAGGCAAAGATTTATTATCAACAATTTCCAACTCAGAAACTAAATTTTCATCATTTTCAACTAAAATAGCGTTGATTAAACTAGTCAATTGCCTTTCACATCCAGAACTTGCCATATAACCCATAAAAAGAAAATCATACAAAGGATCATAATTCCTAATTTCATTATTAAAGCTCAAAAACAAATCTCTCCATAAAAATTATTTTAAAACTATACTTAAATAATTATTTAACCAAAATAAATATAAAACCTTTACTAACACCAAAAAAGAAAATTTATCCCAAATAGCTAAGTTATAATGAAATAAACAAATTGTAACTAAAATCCAAAAATAAAATCCAAAAAAACTAATAAAAAACTAATAAAAAAACTAATAAAAGATAAATGATAAAAAATAATTAAATACAACCAACAATAATGGAAAAAATTACTAATTAAAAATTAATTATTCATAAAAAAAGATTAAAATTGAATAAAATAAATTAACAAAAAAAAGATTAAATAAAAAATAAAAAACAAAAATTAACACTAAAAATAAAACAAGAAATAATACTAAAAATAATAAAATAAAAATAGTAAAATAAACCCTAAAAATCAATCTAAAGTAGGATAATTAGGACTTTCATTAGTAATCAAAAGATCATGAGGATGGCTTTCTTTTATACCACTAGAAGTAATTCTAACAAATTTAGCTACTTCCTGCATTGATTTAATATCTTTAGCACCACAGTAACCCATAGATGCTTTAAGACCACCAACAAGTTGGAATACAACTTCATTAACAGTTCCTTTATAAGGTACAGCACCTTCAACTCCTTCTGGAACAAGTTTTGAATGTTTCATTGGACCTTTGATTTCTTGGAAGTATCTATCAGCTCCACCACCAAAACCACCAGTCATAGCTCCCATTGAACCCATACCACGATATTGTTTGTATTTTCTTCCATTCATAACAACAACATCACCAGGAGATTCATAAGTACCTGCAAGTAAATTTCCAAGCATGACTAAATCAGCACCAGCACCTAAAGCTTTAGCTATATCTCCAGAATAACGAAGACCACCATCAGCAATTACAGGAACACCATAGTCACTAGCTACATCAGCAACAGATGAGATAGCTGATAATTGAGGAACACCAACACCAGCAATGATTCTTGTTGTACACATTGAACCCGGACCAATTCCAACCTTTAAACCATCAATACCCTGAGCTATTAAGTCTTCTGCAGCCTCACTAGTTGCAATATTGCCCATAATAAGGTCAGCATCAAGATTCTCTTTCATTGTCTTTGCGAATTTAACAACATTCATATTATGAGCATGAGCACAATCAACAGCAATAATATCAGCACCAGCTTCATCAAGTGCCATAGCTCTTTCTAAATCAAATGGTCCAGCAGCAGCAGCTACTAAAAAGTTTCCATTTTTATCACGAGCAGCATTAGGATATTTTTTATGATTTAAAATATCACGAATAGTAACAATTCCCGCTAATTTACCATCACGAATAACAGGAAGTCTTTCAACCTTATTTTCATAAGCAAGTTCAAGAGCTTCAGATGGAGTAATTGGTTCTTCGATTGTTACAACATCAGAAGTCATTATATCTTCAACTTTTTTATCAGAATTATTATTTAAGAAGGGTTTAATATCCCTTTTACTAATAATACCAACTAATTTTTCATCTTTAATAACAGGAAGCCCACTAACTTCTTCCTCTTCCATGATAGTTTTAACTGTGGAAATAGATGAGTTTGGAGTAATAGTAACAACATCTTTAATTGTTAAATCTCCAGACATTTTTACTTTTTTAACCTCTTTAACTTGTTGTTCTAAGGTCATATTACGATGTATGACACCAAGACCTCCTTCTTGAGCTAAAGCAATAGCCATGTCTGATTCTGTTACAGTATCCATAGCTGAACTAATAATCGGAATATTTAATTCAAAATTCCTAGATACTTTAGCTTTAGTATCAACATCTTTTGCTTCTGTATATGATGCATTTGGAACAAGTAAAAAGTCATCATACGTAAACCCAAGTTCAGCTTCTTTTAATTTTTTTGAATACACTTCCCTCACACCTATTTATTATAAATAATAATCAATTTTTAACTTTAATATTTAAATGTTTAATTTTTCAATCAAAACCTATTAATTTCTTTATGACTAATCAAAGGAATTAACTAATTCTTTCAATTCAGCTACAGCAGTTCGACTGATTTTGCCATTATTTCTATCTCCACCAGTACAAGCAGCACCTCTAACACCAACAACATCACAACCAATATCATGAAGTTGTTTTAATTGTTCTTTTTTAACAGAACCTGCAAGAGCTGATTTTAAACCATAGCTATGAGTTTCCTCAACAAATTTTTCTAAATCATCAATATTTAAATAATCAAACAAAGTTTTGCCATCTTTAACTGCCGTATCCAACATAGCTAAATCACTTCCAGACTCTTTAGCTACTTTTGGAATATCCCATGGTGAAACTGCTCCAACTCTATGAGCATCCCCGTAACCAGATGCAACAACAGTAGCATCAGGATTATTACTCTTAACAGTTTTAACAACATTAGTCATAACTTCTAAAGCCTCATCATAATTAGATGTACCATACAATCCTACTTTAATATAATCTGCACCAGATGCTAAAGCACCCATCGCTGCAAGAGACACCGTTCCAGGTTTATAGGGAACATCTCCAAGAGTTGCACTTACTAACATATCATCAGGAGTCATTTTTCTAATTTCACTAATCACCCATGGGAAATTAGCTCCGAGAGATCCTTCTTTAGGATTTTTAACATCGACTATATCTGCACCGCCTTCAATAGACTCTAGTGCTTCTTCATTGTTTATAGGGCTTATTAATAGAAGCAATACATTTCCTCCATAAATTTACTTTCTAACTTAAAATAGCTAAATTAAAATGAATATATTTAAAAAATATCAATTTACATTATTTATTAAATCTATAATATAAAAACTTTTAGATTAAATAAATTAATAACATAATTTTATAAAAAAATAAGTTATTTTATGAAAATAAGTTATTTTATCAAATAAATCATTTATTAAAATAAATTATTTTATAAAAATTAGCTATTTTATAGAAATGAGTTATATTATAAAAATAATTTATAAAAATAATATAAAAATTCCTATTTAATAAATAACTAAACTTAATTATTAAACTTAAAAACATTAAGATAAATACACTCTATGATTAATAAATTAACATTAATTAATACTTAACTAAAAATCTTCAAAACATTAATTAAATGTTAAAAGACAAAAATTGGATATCATTCAAAGAATACCATAAAAAGTTGTCCTCATTAGTTTTAATTTCAATAAATCCAGTCTTTGTATTAATATTAATATAATTTATAGGACTATCAACCGTTAAAAGTTCAAATTTATCAGATGTTAAAGTTTGTCCTACTTTAAATGTCAAAGAGTCCTTTGAATTTTTTGTTTGGATTATTAAAGTATTAACTTTCATTTTAAATCTTCCTTTAGCATATCCTCATTATAATATTTATCTATTTTAATATATTATATAATAATATATTATAAAATATATTCTATAATTACATTATAATAAGCTATTATAAAATACAATATGATTACATTTAATAAGCTAATAAATATATTACAATTATTAATATTATATTAACTATTAATATTATATTATAATAAGCTTATATAATTTATAAGAAACTTATTAATAATTCTTAAGAAATTTGTATAATAATTGATTATAATAGATTATATATTTAATGATTTTAAATATTTAATTATTTTTAAATTGTTGCGAAATATACCATTAAAATTTAATTTTTCAATTAAAATCGCAACTTTTAACTAACATTATAATTTTTAATAATATTACAATTTTTTATTTAATATATATTTAATCCATATTTAATTTTTTATTTAATCTTTTATTTAATTATTATTCTATTTATCTTTTATTTAATAATACCTTTTTATTTTTTAATTATCTTTTTAACTATAATTTATTAATAAAGAATTTATATAAGTTTGATTAAATTATTACAATAAATTAATAAGGAGAACCTTTATTCTTAATATTATCCTTGAATTTCCCATGTTTTTCAGGATATAAACTCTTTTTAAGAGTTTCAGCACGAATATTTTCAATAATATCAGATGTAGAAATAGTTACAGGACAGTTAATTTTACAAAGACCACATAATGTACATTTATAAAGTCCAGAAGAAATACTAGTTTCAGTATCCTGAATAAACTTACTCATAGCTACTCCACGACCACCTAAATAATTATTAAAACCAAATTCATTACCTATAGCATTATAAACAGGACAAGTAACAATACAACTACCACAACCAATACAATAAAGACATTCAGCAATTGATTCAATAGCTTCTAAACGCCCATTGTCTAGAATAATGACAAAGACTTTTTCTGCACCATACATATTTTTAAGTAGCTTTTTCTCAATATCAGCAGTTTTTGAAGGTCCTGAAACAATATTAATATAAGAAGTTACCTTACTTCCAGTAGCATATATGGTTTCAAGTTTAGCTATTGAAATAGCGTCTTCAATAGTCCTAACAAGCTTTTCTATACCCACCACAATAATATGGGTCTTCATGAGAGAAACAAGAGATATATTACCTTCATTATGAACAAAAACTAAAGATCCATCTTCACAAGCTACTGCATTAGCTCCACTTAATCCAATATCAGCCTCAGATACTTTATTTAAAACATCCTTTTTCACAACTTCCATAATAGATTTAGGATCACAAGCAACATCTACATCCAACCCTTTGCTTACAATTTTTGAAATTTCTTCAACATTTAAATGGGATGCAGGGCCTGTTGGATGTGTAGGTTTATTATCTTTTCCTTTTAATTGTAATATCCTATCTCCCAAGTCTGTTTCAATAACATCAATACCTTTTGATTGAAGAAATTTAGAAGCTGCAATTTCTCCAAGAGTATTAGATTTAGATTTAGCTACAACAATTGAACTTTCATCATTAAAACTATCACCATCATTAAAATCATCATAATTATTAAAATCATTATTAATATTATAATTTGATTTATCATCCTTCAAATCTTCATTAATTTCAATTTTAATAACATCATAAATAATATTTCTAGCCTCTTCAGCATTGTCTGCAAAAGCATAATCAATGTCATTTTTTTTGAAAGATTCTTTAAGAGTTTCGATTAACTTCTCATTGTTATCAATAGAATCTTTTCTAATATCAATGACTTTTTCTTGAAGATTTTTAACTTGAGGATCGTTTAAAATATTTTTACGTTTATTATAAACAGTTTTAAATGAATTTCTCATTGATTCTAATTCATTTTCATTCATTTAAAGACCCTCCACTTTTTCATCAATCAATTTTTGTTTGTTTTTATCTTCTTTATTTTCCTCTTTTCTATTTTCCTCTTTTTTACCTTTCTCTTCTTTTTTATCATTTTTTTGTTTATTTTTCCCTTCTTCTTTAGATTTTTCATGTTTATCTTTTAACAATTTATCAATATTACCTTCAATACAAGCTAAAATAAATTCTGAAAGATCTAAAACTTCCATAGAAGAATTTTCATTTAAATTTAATTTACAAAAAGGACAAGAAGTTATTAAAATCTCAGCTCCAGTATCTTCCGCTTCTTCACCTCTTCTAGAAGCTATTAAATTTGAAATTTCTGGAAAAGCAGATTTGACTCCTCCACCAGAACCACAACATAAAGAGTTCTCACGAATATTTTCCATCTCAATAAGATTTGAAAAACTCTTTATAACTTCTCGCGGAGCATCAAATTCACCACTATGCCTACCTAAATGACATGGATCATGATATGTAACTGAAATATCTTTATTTATAAAAGAATCAAAATTATTACTATAATTATTATTACTATTATTATTACTATTATTATTACTATTAATATTACTATTAGTATTATTATTAATATTATTATTAGATATTATTTCATTAAGTAACTGTGAAATATGAATAACATCTAAATCAACCCCAATATATTCTCTATAATCTTGTTTTAATGTTTTATAGCAACCAGCACAAGAAACAACAATTTTTTCATCTTTTAGTTTAGGTAAATTCTTTTTCATCTGTTCTTTAGCATCAACAACAAAACCAGTTCTAAGAAGAACAGAACCACAACATTCTTCATCATTTAAAGTTTTAAAATCAATGCCAGCTAATTTTAAAAGTTTTTCTGTGGAATCAGAAATAGAATTTACTCTTTCACGAGCTGTACATCCTCTAAAATATAACATTATACATTCACCATACTCTCAAGATATTAAAATAATTAATAATTATAAGAATAATTATAAATCTATTAAAAATAGTAGAAAAATAAATTATTAAACAAATATATTAAATTAGATATATTAAGAAAATATATCAAAAAATATACTATAAAAATACATTATAAATACATTATAAAAATTTTATCAATTTATATTATATATTTTATTATTAATAGCTTTTTCTATTATAATACTACAAAAATTACAAAAAATAGAATTTTAAAAAATATTAAGAACAGTGAAAATAATGTTTAAAAATCAGATGAAATCTAATAATAAAAAACTAAGTTAAAAACAACAAATCTAATAAAAAACAATATATCTAATAAAGAAGCAAGAAATTTAATAAAAACAATATATCTAAATGAAATAATAATTAAATAAAGATTAAATAAAGATTAAGTAATAATTAAATAAAAATTAAATAAAAATTAATCAATAAAATCATTTTTTATCTTCATTTTCATCTTGATCTTGGTCTAATTCATAATTTAGTTCTTTTTCTATTGAAATTATTCTTACTAATTTTGTTATATCTTGATCTATTTTTTCAAGCTTTAAATAAATCCTAAATATTAAATAATAAGAACCAATAATTCCAAAAATAATTATTAAATCTAAACCTCTTCCAATACCAATAAGATTAGCTATATATGTACTAGATTCGGGCATTATAGCAAATATAGCCAATAAAACCCATAATACTACCCAAAGAATAAAAGTTGTAATAGAAGTTTTTTTCTTATGAAATCTATTAAAAACTAATAATATTGCTAAAATAGCTATAAACACAACCAATATCTGAAATAACCTTATATCTCCAAAAATAATTACACACTCCATTTATAAAACAACAGCATAATAGCATAATTTAATTTAAATATTTTAATATAATTTACCAATCAAATGTAAACTAATCAACCAAATATAACAAACTAATCATCTAAATAACAAATCAACCAACCAAAGATAATAATTTAATGGTCCAAATATAATAAATCGATCATCCAAATATAATAAATTGATCATCCAAATATAATAAATTGATCATCTAAATATATCCATTATCATTTTAAATAAAATTTTAAGTCCAACCATTGCATTGGTTCCTTTAGCTTGAGTTTCAGGAGTGTAAATAGTAGTAATTGTAACTTCCTCTAATTTAAGATGATTTCTTCTAATTTCCCTAATAAACTCTGAAGACACACCATAACCTCTTGATAACAAATTTAATTTGGGAATAACCTCTGCTTTGAAAGCTCTCAGACCAGATTGAGAATCTTTAACCTTTGTTCTATAAAACAAATAAGTCATGAGATTCATAACTGTATTTGCAAAATTTTTAGAATTGGGCATATCTTCAAATGGTCTTGATCCAATAACAACTTCTGCATTTCCATCTTTTAATGGTTTGCAAACTTTAACTATATCTTCCACAGCATGCTGACCATCAGCATCAAAAGTAACAATAAATTTAGCACCGTGAATTAATGCTCCAGTCATACCTGTCTTTAAAGCTGCACCTAAACCTCTGTTAATAACATGCTGATATATAAAAATATTATCTGGATATTTAGATTTAGAAGATTTAGCTATTTCATAAGTATTGTCACTAGAACCATCATCAACAAGAATGACTTTATATCCTAATTTTACAATTTCTTCTATAACTGAACCAACAGTTTTATCTTCATTGAAAGCAGGAACAACAACAAATATCCCATCAGTATCTTTATTAATTAAATGATTATTAGAAAAGCTAGAAACTTCGTTTTTATCTGTCATATTTGAATTACCATATCTGAATAAAATATAAATAAAATATAAATAAAGTATAGATATAGTATAACTGAAATATAAAATATATGATATATTTAGAATACTAATTATTTTAATTATATTATTGAATTAATTTGTTTTTATTACCTTGTTTTTAAATTATATATACTGAGTGTTTGCTTTTTAATATGTTATATAAATTATATAAATGTTATGATAGAAATAACTATAATTATTATTTTTATTATTTATATTGAAGATCGTAATAATGAATAATAAATATAATTTAATATTGATTATAATCTAAGGAGGGTTATAATTTAACACTATTTATAATCTAATGATAATTATAATGGACCAGCATCTTCTTTTCCTTCACGCATTCCCATTCCAGCTTCTTTTTGCATTTGTTTAGGAGTAAACATCATTTTTAGTAAGTTCCGAGCATGTTCACGAGATCGATTCTCGGCTAATTCTTTTAAAAGATCATCTTTTTCCTCTTCATCCTCATGAACAAAAACTTCTAAAATGTGAGTGTTAGTCATCAATTGAGCTCTAATAAGACCAGTAGATGCCTCATGAGCACACATTTTATCTTTTTCCATAGGGCCAGGCATTCCAAGAGCCATGACAATTTCACAATCTTCTTCCTCAATAAGTTTCTTAGAAGCTACTGGAAGATCTTTAATCCCAGGAACAGTCTTATGAATAATTTTTAAATCAGTAGCATTAGATTTTAATTCATCAATAGCTGCTCCACCCATATCAAAACGGGCAAAAGTAGTATCACAAACACCAATTCGCATAAATTCACCTAATCATAAATTTAATCATAAATTTAATTATAAATTTAATTATAAATCTAACCATAAATTTATTTATAAATTATTAAATATTTTATCATACTTATTAAGTATTATAATTATTATATTATTTTTATTAAATAATATATTTATTAAATATTCTTATTGAATATTCTTATTGAATTTAAATATCTCTATTAAATTCTATTAAATAATACGTTTATTAAAATTATTTATGTATCTATTAAAAATATTTATATACTTATTAAAATTATTTTCATCAAATTTTATATATTATTAAATATTAGACTTATCTTTACTAAATTTTCTCTTATCAATATATTTCAATAAATCTTTACGAGCTTCTCCAATAGTTAAAGGATAAGAATCAGAGATTTTAACATTATCTTCTTTTTCTAAAACTTCTAAAAGATGAGCTACTCTAGGCAATCTTAAATCAGCATCACGAATCAGATCAATATCATCAAAAACTTCATGAGGAGTGCCTTCCTTGATAATACTCCCATTTTTTATAACATTAACTTTGTCAGAATAAAGGGGAACCAAGTCAACATCATGAGTAGATATAATAATAGTCATACCATGGTTATTAAGCTCATACAATAATTTGAGCATCTTAGAAGCACCTTTAGGGTCTAAACCAGAAGTTGGTTCATCTAAAACCATTATTTCAGGATTCATAGCTAAAATTCCTGCAATAGCTACTTTCTTCTTTTGACCACCACTCAGATGATGCGGGGGTTTTTTTTCATATCCTTCCATTCCCACACGTTTAAGAGAATCAGTAACACGTTTTTTTGTTTCTTCTTGAGAAAGACCAATGTTAAGTGGGCCAAATGCAACATCTTCTTCAACAGTTGGTGCAAAAAGCTGATCATCAGGATTCTGGAAGACTATCCCTACTTTTTGTCTAGCTTTAAGTAGCCCTTTTTTATTATATTCTAATTTTTCACCATCAATAAGTATTTCACCATTTTCTGGTTCAAATATTCCATTAAAATGGAGGAAAAGGGTAGATTTTCCTGCACCATTTTTACCAAGTAATGAAACAATCTGACCTTTTTCTACATTGAAATTAATATTATCTAATGCTTTAGTGCCATCAGAATATAAGTAAGTAATATTCTTAGCTTCTATAATACTCATAGTCCCACCTGTTACTATTTCCTGTTACTATTTATAAAATATGTTTTATCTCCATATATAATTATTTAATCAAAATATAATTACTTAATTTAAATATGTTTACTTAATTCAAATATAATTACTTAATCAAAATATAGTTACTTAATTTAAATATGTTTACTTAATTCAAATATAATTATTTAATATACATATATTTATTAATCTAAATGTAATTATTAATCCAAATATATTACTTAATCTAAATATAAATACTTAATTTATATTAATTATTTAAAACATTAATCTATATAATCTAAAAGTTGATTTATAATAAATTTAAGATTAATTTATAGTAAACTTAAGATTGATTTATAGTAAATCTAAAAATTAATCTATAAAACTGAATTCTAATGATCATGTTTATGATGTAAATCTGGAAAATGATTATGTTCATGATATTTTTCATTGTGTACATGAGTATGAGTATGTTTTTTATTTTTATCTTTATCTTTATTATAAATTTCAAAGTCATTAGAATCATGTTTATGAACATGGTGCCCATCATCATGAGAATGAAGATGAACATGTTCAACTTTATTATGATAATGTTTATGATTATGAACAATATTATTAGTGATTAATACTGCAACAATCAATAATATAATAGCTATAATCAAATTAAATGTTAGTGGTTCACCAATAAATATAGAAAACATTATTCCCCAAAATGGAGCAGTGGCAAACAAAATTTGACTTCTAGTAGCTCCAAGATTTTGTGCAGAACTAACGAAAAATACAATACTTAAACCATAAGACACTAATCCTAATATTATTCCATAAAATATTAAGTTTAATGAAATCATTTGAGAAGCTATAATCATTCCAATGGTTAAATTAACTCCACCTCCAAAAATACCTTTAACAAAAGTGATAAACTCTGGAGAATATCCATCAACTATAGAAGTAAGCTGATTATCCAATCCCCATGAAAAACAAGCCAAAATGATGAAAATTATAGAAAATATATCACCAAATCCATTTCCCCAAGATACTATTAAACCAGCGATAAATGTGAGTAATAAACCGATTGAAGCAAATTTATCTAAATTGTCCTTAAAAAATATTAATCCTAAAATGGCTGTAGCTACAAGCTCCATATTTAACCATACAGCAGTTGAACTTGCACTATTATGAGAAAGACCTATCATTAAAAATAAAGGACCTAATATTCCACCAAAAAGAATTATAAGTAAAATTTTTATAAAGTTCTTATCAAATTTAACCTCTAAAAAAGATTTTTTAGAAGTATTTTCATCTTTAACTACATCCTTAGCTTTATAAAAATTATTAAAATTCTTAATTATACTAGGAATGATCACAATTCCTGATCCTAAATATAAAAGTCCAGATAATTGAAATGAATTTAAATCCGCCAATAAAAGTTTGCTAAATGGTGTTGCAATACCAAATAATAAACCAGCTATTAAGCCTAAAAAAACCCAATAGTTTTTAAAATTCAAATTTTCACCAAAATTTTTAATTTATAAAAATTACATAAAAAATTGCTTTATAAAAATTACACTATAAAAAAATTATCTTATAGAAATTATTTTATAAAAGTTACCTATAATCATAAAAGAATTATTTATTATATTTACTATTATTACTTATTAGTATTACTTTTTTTGAATTTATTTATAAACTAGTATTACTATTATTCTATTAAAAAGTATTATCACATTGAAAAATTAAAAATAAATAGAATATTAATTATTAATAAGAGATCAATTATTTAAGGATCATATTTAGGTAATTCACCATTATAACCTCTAGAATCTAATGCATATTGTAATTTCTCACCTTTATCAAGAGATCTAAAAAACAAATTAGATATTAAAAGACCTAAAGACCTATAAGAATTTTTAAACCCATTATACCCCATTCTTGTTTTTTGAGCATTTGTCATTATTTTAATCTGATCTAAAAAGACAAAAATAGAAGTATACATTAATAAAGCTATTTCAATAAAAATTTTAGGAATTTTAATTTTACTTAAATCATTTAATATCAGAGCAATTGGAGTAGTTAAAGACAAAAATCCAAGAGCAGAGAAACACGCTAAAGTCCTACAAAAAGTAGTTATTGCAAGTGATAAAGCATCTTCTCGAACAACAATACCTAAGATGCCAGTATTAAAAATTACAGTTCCACTACCAAAGAAAAATGCCATGAAAATACAAGTTATCAAAGCAAATCCAAATGGAATAGACATGAACTTAATATAAAATTTAAATGGGATTTTAGCTATTGTAAGAAGAGAAATTCCAATTAAAAAGGTTATAAAAAGAGAAACAATTGGTAAATTGACTATTAAAGCAAATATCATCAAAGAAATGGATATTATAAGCTTATAAGTACTTTTAACATCCCTTAAATTATTCGTATGAGCAATATAATCAATTTCCAATTTAAACAATCCCTATATTAAAAAATCCAAATATCACATTATATATGCGTATTTCTATGTTTATTCTTTTTTATTTTTAGAAGCTCCTCTCCAATAACCAATGAAATAACCAATGATTATTGCACCAATTGCAGCTTGAAGTGCAAAGAGTAAACTTTCTATTTCACCACTTGGAGGTTCCCAAAAAGAAGAAAACCATGGTTCATAACCAAGTTCCTCAATAGCTTCACCAGCAGCACCATCAGCACCACCAAAGTAACCTTGATCTTCTCCAAGCCCAGAATACATTACCATTGGAGCTATAGCAATAATAGCTACAAGAATTAATAAAATTATATCTCTATTTCTAGTACTCATAATATCAACATCACCATCAATTTAGCTATCTCCTGAAACTTCTGAAGATTTTTTAGAAGAAGAACTAATTTTTAAAGCATTTAATTTTTCAAGTAATCTTGGTTTATATTTAGTCAATTGATCCCAAATAACAACAGTTAACAATCCTTCAGCAATAGCTAATGGAATTTGAGTTATAGCGAAAATTCCTAAAAATGTAGTAAGAGCTGCTTGAAAAGTAGGTTCTGGGAAAGCCATTGCTAATTGGAATGAAGTTGTAACATAGGTAAAAAGATCTCCAAGGAATGCTGCAAAGAATATAGCTATAGCAGCAGAAATTCCTGATTTTGTAAATCCTTTATAAACTCCCCAAGCTACTAAAGGTCCAATAATACCCATAGAAAATACATTTGCTCCAAGAGTAGTTAAACCACCATGAGCTAAAAGTATTGCCTGAAATAGCAATACAATTGTTGCAAGAACTGCAGCTACAGCAGGTCCAAATATAGCTGCTCCTAAACCATTACCAGTAGGATGTGAACAACTACCAGTAACAGAAGGTATTTTCAATGACGAAAGTACAAACATAAAAGCACCACTAACTGCCAACAATGACTTAGATTCTGGTGTTTCCTCAGTTACTTTTTTGATTCTTATAATACCATAAGCAATTACAGGAATTGAAAGTATATACCAGAAAAGACACCAAAGTGGTGGTAAAAATCCTTCCATAATGTGCATAAAATATCTCTCCATATTATTTTTATTAAGCAAAAAATTTTATAGTTAAATTTAATGAAAAACATTGATAATCACAAATATCGAATTAAAATATTAGATCTTTTTAATGATAGAAATAACATTAAATTTAACTACATCATACAATATAAAACAAACTTTAATACTAATAAAGTTTATTTGATAATAATAATTTATTAATATATTATTTAAATGTTTTGATTTTTTAAAGCCAAATTTAATTAATTTAAATCAAATGGAAAAATATGCTTAATGTTATTGAAAAAGATGTAAAATTAAGAAAAAATAAAGAAATAAAGTATATAATAAAATAAAAATAGTATTAATAAATATTAATAGTAGATGAATACATGAATACTATATAATAAAAGTTATACAAATAAAATTAGTCTAATAAAAATTCCAATAAATAAAATTATGCTAAATTATAATAATAAATAAAATTAAAAAATTAAAATTAATATTAAAATTAAAAATAAAACTAATATTAAAAATAATATTAAAATTAATATTAGAATTAATATTAAAGTTGATACTAAAAATAATACTAAAAATAATATTGAAAATAATATTGAAAATAATATTGAAAAATCGTGATTATTTTATTAATAAAAAATAAATATAGTAATTTTAATGTTTTAAAAAAATATAACTATTTTAAAGAATTTAAAATACTTTCAATAGCTTCCTTAGGATTGTTTGAAGCATAAATAGATCTTCCAATAATTAAAGCATCAGCATATTTCAAAGTATCCTTAGGATCTCCACCTTGAGTACCAACACCGGGAGATATGATAAAAGAATCTTTTCCAACAATATTTCTAATTTCAGAAAGCCTATTAAGTCTTGTTGACGGAGCTACATAATTTTTAATCCCCATTTCAAGGCCCATTTTAGCGATATCATCAGCAACTCCTTGAAGAAACATCTGAGCCCCAGGATGAGACATTTCTGTTAAAAGAAAAACATCACCATTATAATTAGAGGCAACATCTAAACAAGCTTTAACACTATCCTCTCCAACAAAACCATGAGTTATAATAGCATCAGCACCAGCATTAAAAGTTAAATCAGCTATTTTAGAATTAGTTTCAGGAATATCAGCTACCTTATAATCACAAATAACATTGAAATCAAAATTATCCTTAAATATACCTATAGATTTAAGTCCTTCAGCTAACGTTAATGGATAACCAATTTTAATCGTGTTAATATAATCTGAAATTTCCTCAACAACCTCATAAGCTTCTAAAATATCCATTAAATCCATTGCTAAAATTATATTATTTTTAATATTCATAAAATACACCCTATTATTAAAATAGTAAGTTATTATTAAAAGAACTGATCTATTAGTTAAATGAACAAATTATTACTAAAATATTAATCTATTACTGAAATATTAAGCTATTATTTATATAATAAGTTATTATTTAAAAAATTATATTAATGACTCATTTTACATATTGTTTAACATCATTTCTAACAACAGAAGAAGCATTATATTTTTTTATACCGTTTAGCATTTCTGGAAACTTATTTTTTTCAATTAAAACATTAATCTGAGAAAATTTACTTCCAGAATTAATGGTAGGCTCATCAGAACAATAACCATTATCCACTAAAAAATCACTTACAACTAAAGCAATATCATTGTTAACATTAAATTTAACATCAAAGTATTTTCTAGCGGTAGTTGCACCATAAAGCTGTTCAAAAATCATTTTAGCTTTTTCCAGCTTTTCATCAACACAGCTAACACCTGCATAAAGACCAGCAGAGGAATGCATTATAGTTTCAAGCTCAACTAAACCAGCTTTCTTTAGACTGCTACCTGTTTGAGTATTATCTACAATAAGATCTGCGCCTTTAGCTATATATACTTCAGTAGCACCATCAGAGTTAATTATTTGAACCATATCATTTTCACCATCAACTAAACCTCTAACCTGAACAAGAGGAATAGAATCTCCAAAAACTTCTTTATACCCATCATTTTCCATAATATGCTTACGAGTAAGGTTCGGATACTCTGTAAAACAGAGAATAGGAGTTTTACGATCTTTATTAAGTCTAAAAAACTCACTTAAAGAGAAATAAGGAGAATCAACTGGAACAGCTACTATAAGACGAGTTTGGCCATAATCAAGGTCACCAATTTTTGTTATTCCTCCTTCATGAGAAACAGACTCTTCTTTAACCCAGTCTTCACCAACAATAGCAATATCAACCATTCCTCTATTGAGTTCAACAGGAGTACTTTGAGGACGAGTTAAAAATGCCTTAATTTCATCATCATTAGCAATATTAATTTCATAAGACTCGTTTCCAGGTTCATATCCACGAACTTCATACCCAGCATCTTTAAAAAGTTGATAGGTGTTTCCTCTATTTACATTATTTAAACTTCCCTTAGGAAGCCCTATTACAATCTCCATAAAATCTACCTAAATTTCTAAAAAATTACATAATATAAATTATATCTTATATAAAACATCTAATACAAATTGAATAAAAAGTAAATTGAATTAAATTAATTGAATATAAATTATATTACATAAAGTATATAAATTTTTATAAAACAAAATCAAAAAGAATTTCAAAAAAAAATTAAAAAATTAAAAAGTTAATAAAAATAAATAAAAAATAAAAAATAAAAAAAGTTAATGGAATAAATAAAAGATAAAAAATACTAAATAATAAGTTATTCTATTTTCCTATTAACAAATAAATAAAAGACAGCTAATATGAAAAGAATAGCCACTGGAATACCTGTATTTTTCATTTTAGTATAACCAATATTTGATTTTTTATCAGTACTTTGTGTTTTGTTATCTGTATTATTTTTTGTTTTATTATTCTCTAATACTAATATTTCAACATCAGCATTATTATTAGACAAATTAGTTTCAGCTTGATTGATTTTAACAAATACTGGAAAATCGACATATCCCCTTTCCATAGTTTTAGCAACGATTCTCAAAACAACAGATTTTCCAGGCTCTAATGAACCAATATCCCAAATTCCAGTTTTTGGATTATAAATTCCTTCAAATGCCTTGTAACCAAGAAGTTCAAGATTTTTAGGAATATTTATCTTTGCTTTAGCTCCAGTGGCTTTATTTACATCATCATTAGATACTTTAACAGTGTAGTAAACTTTTTTACCAATCTTAACTATAGAAGGATGAGCAGTAATACTAATAGAAACATCAAAAGTGGCTTTAGATATAATAGATATATTGGTTTTAGGTTTAGGATTAACATTCTTTTCTGTTGAATTAACACTTGCAAAGTTTGAAATATTTCCAATACCATTGACTTTTGCATTAATAATTAAGGATTTAACTTCTCCATCAGCTAAATCACCAATATTCCATAAACCAGTATTAGGATTATATTTATCTTTACTATTATCCGATATATAAATTAGTTTAGAGTTTAATTTATCAAGTACTAAAACATTTGTTGCATTATCAGGTCCATTATTTATAACTGTAATAATATATTTAATATACTCACCATTTTTAACCTTAGTGACATTTACACTTTTATTAATAGTTATATTAACAAGCGGATCTACTTTAGTTGTTACATTAACATTTGTATCTGGAGGAGTGTTATTTTCAAATGTAGTTACATTAGCTTTGTTAACAATATTTCCTGTACCATTTACAATAACGATTATTGTCAATATTGCAGATTCTCCAGAATTTAGATTCTCCAAATACCAAATTCCAGTATTCTCATCATATACCCCATCTCCATCAGCTTCAACAAAAATTAATCTTGGATCTAGCTTATCAAATACATAAACATTTGTGGCATTACTTGGGCCATTGTTGGTAACAACAAGGTTATATACAAGCCCATCACCAATATTTGCAGTATCATGACTTACAGTTTTATTTACAGTTACATTGACAGTTGGATTTGAAAAGATATCTACACTATCATTAGTTTTAGGATTAGTATTGTTCTCTTTAGATGTGACATTAGCAAAATTTGTAATATTACCTAAACCATTTACCATAACATCAATTATCAAGCTACGAGTTTCTCCTGAAGTTAGATTACCAATATTCCAAATACCTGTAATATAATTATAGTTACTGTCATCACTACTTGATATAAATCTCAATCTTTCATCTAACAAATCATATACAACTACTTCGGTTGCATTATCAGGCCCATAATTTATAACTGTAATTATATATTGAACATAGCTACCATCATTAACTACTGTGATATTTACAGTTTTATTAATAGTTATATTTACAACAGGATATATAGTGACATTGAACGTTATATTAGGATGAGGAACTATTGAAGTATTGGCAGTAACATTTGCAACATTTGGAACAACCCCTAAAGCATTAGCTTGAACAATAATAGTTAAATTTACAGTTTCATCAGATGAAATATTACCAATATCCCAAATACCAGTATTATTATCATAACTACCATTATCAGTTGAAGAACTAATAAATATTAGCCTATGATCAAGCCAATCATAAACTTTTACAAGATTTGCTTCATTAGGACCATTATTTCTAACAGTGATCATGTATTCAATATAATCTCCAATTTTAGCAGATGTAACATTTGCAGTTTTAGTTAATATTAAGTCAGAATAAGGAGGTACAGTTATATTATAACTTACAGTTGTATTAGGGTTTGTATTGTTCTCAGTTGAATTAACAGAAGCATAATTTGGAATAAAACCAGTACCATTAATTGTAACATTAATAGTTAAGGTTACAGTTTGACCAGCAGATAATGTTCCAATATTCCATATACCTGTAGAATTAGTATAATTACCATCAGAAGAGATAAATATTAATCTTGGATCTAATATGTCACTTACAAAAACTCCAGTAGCATTGTCTAGACCATTATTTTTGACAGTTATAGTATAAGTAATATTATCTCCATTATTAGGAGTAGTTACATTTGCAGTTTTATTTATAGTTATATTAACAGAAGGAATACCATCGATTCTCAAAGTAACATTTTCATTGTCAGAGTTAGCATAAATCATATAAATTGTTTCATTATTATAAACAATTATTGGATTAGAAGAATAAGAAGAATTCCTAATATCTCCACTTTGAGAGTAAATAACATAACTAACTCCAGTTTGATTAATTAATTCAACAGTAACATTAAATAATGGAAGTAAGTTTGGATTGTTTGCTACAGAATTATCATTAAGTGTAAAATTATATCCCATAATAACATGAGTTCCATGAGGATAAGATTTACTTGCATTGACAATTGTTTCAAAATCAAGAGAAGATAACTGAAGCACATACCAATATTTTAAATCAGTGTTATTCCCAAAATCATTTAATTGACCAGAAATATTATTTTGACCCCACCAATTATAATTTAAATCAAGCCAGTTACCCCAATTATAAGATCCATTAGTATTATTCAGTATTCGATTATAATTTATAGCATTTGAAACACTAGAATCAGTATAACCAAAGAATCCAATATCATTATTGATAATATTAGAACCTGTGACATTATTTCCACTACCAAAAATTTGTATACCAATACCAAAATTAGAAATATTATCTCTTATATTTTCAATATTACCATTTTTAAAAGTATTATATGAAGAATTTTGATGAAAAGCTATTCCTGCAACAGTAAAATTAGATATATTAATATTAGTCAAATTATTCCATTTTCCAGTGATTACTATAGCTGCACTATTATTAATACTATTAACACTACTACTAGAACTATCTCCTATGAATAAACCATTGTTAAAATTATTTCTATTTCCTTCAATAACCATTATTATTTCATTATTTTTATAGCTATTATTAATCCATTGTTTATTAAAATCGATGTTTGAATTATCAAAGCCTAATCCTAAAATAATTTCATTATAACTAAAATCATTGTTAGTAATATTGAATGAAGGCTGTGTTGTATAAATAGCTATTAAATTATCAAACATAGAATTAGATATAAATTTAGATCCATTTATTTTTAAGTTTAATCCACTATTATAGATTGAACCACCATAGTAATTAGGTGAATTAATTAATGTGTTATTTATAAAAGCCGAATTATTAATGGTAGTATTAGTATTTTGATTATAAATTGCCCCTCCTCTTTGTTCTGCAGTGTTATTAATGAATTCTGATCCTTCAATAATAGTATTATTACCTAAATTATAAATTGCTCCTCCATCTCTTTTAGCTGTGTTGTTTACAAAAGTAGAGTTTATTATTATAAATATATCATCACCATCAAAATCATGAAGGTATAATGCACCTCCACCACTAACAACAACAGAATTATTTATAAACGAGGAGTTGATTATTGTAATATTAGATCCATAAACATTATCCATTGCCCCTCCATGTTGATATGCACTGTTATTTATGAAGTTTGAATCTTTAATAATCGAATTATCACTTCCATCATTATATATCGCCCCTCCACTATATCCAGCATAATTATTAATAAACGTGGAATTTTCAACTAAAAAAGTACCATTACTGTGGATTGCACCACCACCACTTGCAGTATTTGCAGTATTATTTTTAAATACACAATTTTTAACCGTTAAAAAACCTTTGTTTGATATAGATCCTCCCTGATAATCTAAACCATTGATAAAAGTAATATTAATAAATGTTACATTAGCACCAGGTTGTATTTTAAACATATTACTTTTTCTTTGTGCATCAATTATTGCATTCTCACCAATGAAAGTTAAATTCTTAGATAAAACTATATTATAATCACCAGAGAGATTATATGTTCCATTTTTCAATTTTATATTATCTCCACTTGTAGCAACATTAACTGCATTTTTAATCGTGAGTTTTGGTGAAGAATTAGTTCCAATATTTGAATCCTTACCATCAGGACTCACATAAATTTCAGATGCAGCTGAAACAGTTGCTATTGATATAATCAATATAAAAAATATCAATGAAAAGATCAGAGTTTTACTAATAAAACTTTCATTAAATAACTTTCTGTTCATTTTAACACTTCTTTTAAAATCTATTCTTTAATATTAACAATACTAAAAATTAGTAAATTATTTTACAGATATTTACTATTCCAGATATACCCAGATATTTACTAAATTAACAATATTCCAAATAATAATCAAACTAATATTCTAAATAATAATATTATTCTAAATAATATTGTTCTAAATAATATTGTTCCAAATAATAATGTTATTCTAAATATTGCTAAATATATAATGAACATTCCCTATACAATTATTATAAAAAATATATAAATATATAGATATATCAAA
This sequence comes from Methanobrevibacter arboriphilus, assembly GCF_019669925.1. NCBI lineage: Archaea > Methanobacteriati > Methanobacteriota > Methanobacteria > Methanobacteriales > Methanobacteriaceae > Methanobrevibacter > Methanobrevibacter arboriphilus. Next base: position 28,379 of record NZ_AP019779.1, on the reverse strand, counting down.
ATATTAAGGATTAAATTCAATATGAAATGAACGTTCACTATTATAATGTTGAATATAATTATATATAAATTTTACCATGATATCATAAAAATAATTAAAATAGATAAGTAAATTAAGAAGAATTAGAAATATTTAATAAAATAACACTGTTAAAATAAATAAAATAACTAAAAATAAATAAAAATAAATAAAATATATAAACTGACTAAAATAATTAAATTTTTAAAACTTTAAATTCTTTAACTCCAATCAAAGAAAAAATAATGCCTATCAAACAACCAAAAGCTAGTAAAATAGAAACAATTTGTGAACTTTCAATTAGCAAAGGATAATATTTAGGAATTATCTGAAGAGATCCCATTATAACTGCAAAAATAACAGTCAAAATCCCTAAACTTAAAGTTTCTCCTATAACTCTTGTTGTTGAAACAGTAGCTGATGCAATTGAGGCTAATTTATCTGGAAGAGAACTTACAACAATATTTGTATTTGGAGATATAAATATTCCATAACCAATACCTTCAAGAATAATAGTTAAAATAACAACCGATAAAGGAGTAGTTTCATTTAAAAGAGTAAGGATTATTAAAGCTATAAAAACTATACCTAAACCAAAACTTGCAATAAATTGAGGATTAAATCTATCAGAAAATCTTCCAGCAAAAAATGTAGATATCGCCATTGAAATTGGAGCTAACATTAAAATTAATCCAGTGGTTTGAGGATCAACATTATTTATGTATTGTAAATGATAATCAACAATATAAATAACAACAAATGTTGAGAAAGAACATAATAATGCAGCAATACTTGAATAAGTAAATTTTTTATTTTTCAAAATTTTAACTGGAAATAGTGGAAACTTTATATTTAGCTGCCATTTTCCAAAAATCAGAAACAATAATATTGATAATATTAGTAAACCTACTCCCTGTAAAGTATGCATTATTGTAAAACCATAGGTTAAAAGTGAAATAGCTAATCCAAAAATTAAAGCTCCAACATAGTCAAACTTATCATCTTTCATTAAAACCCATTCATTTGGAACTTTAAAGTAAGTAATTAAAATAGTTAATATTAAAAATGGTATAACAAATAAAAAAACACTTCTCCACCCAAAATTATTGGTTAAAAATCCACCAATAACATTAGCTGCAATAAGTCCAACATATGCAATAGAAGTAATGATTCCAATTCCTTTACCTCTTTCATTTAATGGTAAAGATTCAGTTACAATAGCTAAGGTTGAAACATTCAAAATTGCAACGCTTAAACCTTGTAAAGCTCTAAAAACTATTAAAATATCGGAAGAATTTGAAATAGAAACTCCAAAAGACCCTATTATAAGAAGTATTAATCCTATATAGAAAGTCTTTTTTAATCCAAATTTTGCTGATATTTTTCCAAAAGGTAGTGAAAAAATAGCTATAGATAGGAAAAATACCATAGCTATCCAATTTTGAGCTACAGCACTAACTGCAAAGTTTAAAGCCATAGTTGGTAATGCAACTGATATTACTGATACTGAAAAACCACACAAAAAATAAGAGAGTGCGGTTATGATTATAACATACTTATTCTTAGACAGATTACCTTTAGACGAATTATCTTGAATTTTTTTCTCAAATTCTATATAATTTGATTCTTTCAATCTTGAACTCATATAAATACCTTTATTTACTTAAATTAGCTTTCAATTTTATTTAAATTGAATTTTTATAATTAATATTTCAAAATATAATTTTGATAGATTAATTCTGGATAGATTAATTCTAGATAGATTAATATAACTATAATATATCATTTCAAAAATATAGTATGATCAATAGCAAAATAGTTAATATTTATCATTATTAATAATTATAAAAAAGATAATCTATAATTTATATTATTTAAATTTAACCTATTTTATGTTCTAATAAATTGTAATATGATTTAAAAAAATAAAATATAAGTTAAAAATAACTGATTAATCAAAATAATAATCACTATATCAAAAAACTTAAAAAAACTTATTGATAGTTTTAATTCTATTAAATAAACAATATTAAAATAAAAATTATAAATGAAAATTATAAATAAAAATTATAGATAAAAATATTATAAATAAAATATATAGTTAAAAAATTAGAAAAATTTATTTAAAATATAAGTACAAAAATAATAACATGAAATTAGAACAATTATTAGCAGAATGTCCAAAATGTGGTTCAAAAGACAAAACCGTTGAAAGAAAGTTTTTAGATGAACATAAAGCTCATGCAGAAATGAAATGTATAGTCTGTGATAAATGTGGATATGTCTTTGAAACAAAAGAAGACGAAAAAGAATAAATAAATCCTAAAAAGTTAAATAAAACAGGACAGTGCAAACAAGGACAGTAAAAATATGACTTTCCATGTAATGATTATACCAACTCTTGATTGTCCATCAAACTGTGAATACTGTTGGGGATCTAAAAAAGGCTCTGGAATGATGGAAATTGAGATAATAGAGCAGATTGTAAATTGGTTGGATGGTTTTAGAGATGATTACGTCCATTTTACATTCCATGGAGGAGAACCATTACTTGTAGGTTATGATTTTTACAAAAAAGCTTTACCAATGCTCAAAAATGCTACAACTCATAAAGAAGCTGGTTTTTCACTTCAAAGTAACCTATGGTTAATAGACGAAAAATTAGCTAAACTATTTGCTGAATACAATGTAGCTATTAGTACTAGTATTGATGGACCCCTAGAAATTAATGACCATCAACGTGGAAAAGGATATTTTGATAAAACTATGAAAGGATATAAAATAGCTACTGACAATGGAGTCAGAGTAAGCTTTATATGTACATTTACCTCATATTCTAAAGATTATGAAAAAAAAGTTTATAATTTCTTTTTAGAAAATGGTTATAATATCAAACTCCACGCAGCATTACCATCAATGAGAGGAGATAATGCAGATCCTTGGGCATTATCACAAGAAGACCATGGAAAATTATTAATCAGCCTTCTTGATAGATACTTAAATGACCTTGATAAGATTGAAATAAAAGACTTTGACCATATATGTAAAAGCTCATTTATGCGAAGAGGAACTCTCTGTACATTTGCAGACTGTATGGGAGATACTTTAGCTATTGGGCATGATGGAAGCATTTATCCATGCTATCGTTTTAATGGTATGGAAGAATGGGTAATGGGAAATGTTTCAGATAATCCTAATATGGAAGATTTAACCAAAAGCAAAGCTTGGAAAAAACTTGAAGAATTTAAAAGCTTTGTAGATGAAGATTGTGCAGAATGTACATATATAAAGTTTTGTAGAGGAGGTTGTCCGTATAATGGAATTGTAGCTACTGGAACAGCTAAATCAGTAGACCCTCAATGTACAGCATATAAAATGATATTTAAAGAAGTAAGTGATAGAGCTAACAAAGACTTCTTAAAATCATCTATGCCCCCACTAATGGGAAACTCTGAACAAACCCAAAATAAAAACAAAAATCAAAGAAATAAGTATAGTGTTATGGATCTTATGTTAAAAAGATAAGATAATTATAATTTTTTTAAAACTATGCCAATATATATTGAATATCTTGGTGTTAATTTAGATAGAAAAGAAGAGATAAATTTTGGAATATAATAATGACCATATCCATATATATCTAAAACTTCAAACCCATGATGAGTAGCTAAATCTTTTAAAGCAGGTGCTGTAAAAATTTTTACATGTCTCAATCCTGAAGACAATTCTCCAATTTTTGTACCGAATAAAGGATTTCCAACTTGGATATGGCTTGAATGAAAAGAAACTGGCTGCATCCCAAAAATCATAAGCCCTAAATTGTGAAATGATGTTATATTAGGACAACTTATAATTGCATATCCATTAGGTTTTAATAATCTATAAATTTCTTTAAAAAAATTATCAGTTTCCATCACATGCTCTATAACCTGATTTGAAACTATTAAATCAAAAAAAGAATTATCAAAAGGAATTCCACTGTCTATATTTGCTTTTTTTGCTAATACTCCATTATTTCTAGCATTTACAATTAAATCTTCAAGAAAATCAACTCCATAAGGAGTATAACCTATTTTATCAGATAGAATTTTTGTAAATATACCATCATTACATCCAATATCTAATAATTTATAATCTAAATTATGATTTTTAGCATTGCCCCCCCCCCCAAGTAATTTATTGCATTTTTGGATAAATAAATTTTGATTTTCTAGATATGCTTCATTAGAACGTTGAAAATTACTATTTTTTTCCCAAGTATCACCTTTTATAATATCACCTTCTATAATATTTTTATAAATACTACTAAAATTTTTATTAATATTTTAACATAGTGAAAATTCGCTATTTATAATGAATAATTAATTTATAATATTATATATTATATAAATTTTTCTAAATCAGATATTTTCAATAGTAAAAAAATAAAATTAGTAAAAATAAAACAATTAAAGTCAAAAATAAAATACTAAAATTAATCTCTATTTTTATGCCATTTCCACGAAGTTTCAACTATTTTTTCTAAATCTGAAAATTTAGGAGTCCAACCTAAAACATCAAAAGCTTTTTTAGAATCAGCTATTAATATATCTGGGTCTCCTTCTCTTCTATCAACCACTTCTTTTTTAATTTCAAATCCTGTAACTTTTTCACATACATCAATAACCTCCTTAACAGAAAATCCATTTCCATTACCAAGATTATAAACTTTTTCTATAGAATTCTCATTATAAAGGCTCTTAAATGCTTTTATATGAGCCTGTGCAAGGTCATTTACATGAATATAATCCCTAATACAGGTTCCATCAGGAGTATTATAGTCATTCCCAAATATATTAATTTTATCTCTTTTGCCTAAAGCTACATCTAAAACAAGAGGAATAAGATGAGTTTCAGGATTATGATCTTCACCAATTTCACATTCAGGATCTGCACCAGAAGCATTAAAATACCTGAGAGCAGAATACTTAAAATCATTAGAACTAGATTGTGACTCTTTTTCTAATGCAAGTTCAACCATCAACTTAGACTTTCCATAAGGATTGATTGGATTTAATTCATGTTCCTCTTTAATTGGAATATTCTTGGGAATACCATATACAGCAGCAGTTGAAGAAAATATAAACTTATTCACATTATTTTCTCTCATAACCTTCAAAAGATTTAAAGTATTTTTATAATTATTTTTAAAATATTTAGCAGGATATTTAACAGAATCACCTACTGATGTAAAAGCTGCAAAGTGCATTACTCCTTCAATATCAAATTTATTGAACACAGATCTAATAAACTCAATATCAGACAATTCTCCCTTCTGAAAATCTCCCCATTTAACAGCATAGCTATGACCGTTGATTAAATTGTCTAAAACAACTGTATCAAAGCTTTCTTTATGAAGCTCTTTATTAACGTGAGAACCTATGTATCCAGCGCCACCAGTAACTAAAATCATTATTTAAACACCAAAAATCTTATTAATTTAGAGATATATCTAATTCATTGTTATTTAAAATATTATTAATCATTATATTTAAATTATAATCTATACTATATCCTTGTTTTGATAAAATTTCATTTATTTTGCTCATATTTTTTAATAACAATCTAATTGTAAAATAAATATTATATAATTATAAATAATTTTTTATAAATAATTTTTCACAATATTTTCAAAAATTTGTTTAAAAAAGAATCATATATCTATAAAAAAGAAAAAATCAGAAAAACATTCAAAAATTAAAATCTATAAATATTAAAATTAATATTAAAATTAAAAAAATAGTTAAAATAGCAAATAAATAATAGCTAAAATAACTATTAAAGATTATTCTTGAAATGGTTGTGGTAATTCACACACATCAGTACCCTTAGCAATATAGGAATAAACTAAAGCTGCTACAATTGCTCCTAAAATAGGACCAATTAAATAAATTGGATAAAAAATCCAAAGATTTGCTCCACCAGCCAATAAATCAACTAGATAGGGTCCAAAAGTACGAGCAGGGTTAATTGAAGCACCTGTAAATGCCCCTAAAACTGTAATAACTGCTGCAACAGTAAAACCAATTGATATTCCTGCAAAACCAGGATCTGCTTTTTTATCAACAGCTACACCCATAATTACAAGCATTAAGAAAAATGTACCTATAAATTCAGCAAAAAATGCTTGAGAGTAGCTAACCCCTAAACCTGGAGCAGTTGCACCTAAACCACCAATTGTCACAGATTGCATACCTAAAATAGCCAAAAGAGCTAAACTTCCAAATATTGCTCCAATAAATTGACCAACAAAATAATAACAAGAATCTTTTAAAGATATATTTTTTGTAACCAAAAGGCCAATAGTAACCGCAGGATTTAAATGTGCACCAGATATTTTACCAAATAAATAAATACAAGCCATTACAGTAAGTCCAAAAACCAACCCAATTGCTATCCAATCTCCAAGGCCTCCAAGAACACCAATACCAACATTACCTGGATCAAAAGTATCTGTAATAAGTAGAGTAACAACAGCCGAACCTGTTCCAAAAAATACTAATAAAAATGTTCCAATAAGCTCAGCTAAGACTTTTTTTTCAATTCCACAGGTCATAAAACCACCTGAAAAAATATGAGCTAATATAGAAAAAATATAAATAATAAATTATAATTTAAATAATAAATTACAATTTAAATAATAGATTATAATTTAGATAATAAATTACAATTTAAATAATAGATTATTAAATAATAAACTACAATATTTCTTCTAATACCCCAAATCAACGATATTAAACATTTTAAAAAGCTATAATATTATACAAATATTATACAGCTTCTTTCCATTGACAATAATGATGTCTAAAGTCTACAAGAGCTGCTGAAGCACAATTTTTACAACCTCTTACAGGAGCTGCAGGATTATCTTTATGAAGAGCTATAATATTAGTCATTAAAGTAGCTGTTACAGGCTCACTAGTTAAAAGACAAGGATAATCAGCTAATCTCATAAGAGATGAAAATCTAACAGAAATTGCACATGCAGGATATGTATATCTCTGTGGATTCATAACAATATCATTAGTTCTAACTGGATCAAGATCAACTTCAAAACCATTTACAATAGGAGTTAAATCTTCATCTTCACTACTTCTCATTCTCCTTGCTTTATCAGTATATCCCCATCCTCTGTATATCATATCCATAAAATCACAATTATGAAGTTCTGCAGCAGCACCCCTATCTGGGTATTGCTGTACAAAGTTATGGAAACGTTTGGTTAGAAGATCAACAATCATCGGAGCATTAAATCCATCTAATTCAAGGATATATTCTACAGCTGCTGCAGAAGAGCCAGTAGCTAAAGATAAAACATCAAATTCAGATTTATAATTATTAAGATTCGCATTTAAAGTATTATCAATTACATCAGTTGTAGCTTCAATAATACCCATAATCATATCATCTTTACACATATTATAAGTTGATTGAGCTATATGATGAGAAATATCACCTACACAATAAGCTGGAACAGTGACAATATTTCCATAATGAACACCGTCCTCAACAGCAGCAATAGTAGTGTTTCTCATTTCTTTTTTATATTTTGACATGTATTTGCGAACATCAAAAGAAGTATGACCAGAATCATCCATCAATTCAGCCTGTGCATCAATAGGTGTTTCATAAATTTTCTTAATCATTGCAATTTCTTTTTTGACAGCTTCAGCAGCTGTTGTACCAGATTCAAGTTCATTAGAGAAAACTTCCCCAATACCATAAGAAGTATTCATTCCCCAAGATTTAGCAGCTAAAATAGCTTGTTTATGAGCTTCAGGGATTTTAGTTTCAAGTAATATTTGATTAACTACATTACTAGTACTACCAGGAATAAGAGCAAAATCAACTACACAAGTTGGACCATAAAATCCACCATATCTTCTAATTACTTCTTTTCCTATTAATGCTTCACAATCATCAATAGTAGATATGAAAGTTTTTAAGCTATTTTTAAATTCTTCATCTTCTTCACAAAGGATTTCAAGAATAGCTGGTGTTTGATAGTGTTCTACAAATGGGTCATCTTCAGGTCTAACAGTATCAGTCAAACTAGTTAATGTATTAAAATGTGTATTAACGGAATTTACATGAAGATCAATTACTGATTGAGCTTGTCCATCAATAGCTTTCATATCTCCGGCTACCTTAACATAACTTGCAGCATCTTTAACTTTAAATTCTTTACCTCTATTTTTCTTAACAGTACTAACATCTGCTCTTTGAGCAGCTATAGCCTCGTTTACCATTTTTTTGTATAGTTCTAACATTATGTCACCTCATTTTTATAAAGTTAAATTCATCATACAAATGTTGGTATGTTATTTATACATACTGTGATATATATTTGACTATTTTTAATAAAAAATTATTAATATTTAATTAATAGTATTACAAATAATTTGTATATTAAAACCTAAAAAATAATACTAACAATAATATTAAAAATATTATTAAAATGAAACTAAAAATACCTATAAAAATAAAAAGTAAAATAACCATTACAAAAAAAATAAACCACTATCTAATAATAAAAAAAAATTAAAAAATAAAGATAAATAATAGAGGATTTCCGAATATTAATTTTTTTATTTTTTTATTAAGTATTTTTTGTTAATCTTTTTCTTTATATTCTTCATAGTTTATTTTATATACATTAAATTATATACTTAGTTATATGTGTTAATATTAAAAGATTCAATAAGTTTAAAAAGAAAATTATTAAAAATGTAGTATTTTTAATGGAAAAAGGATTATTTAAGGTTGATTGGGCTGAAATTTTTCGAATTTTTAATAATAGCTTTGATTTTTTAGAAAATAAAGGTATTAAATTTGATTTTAATGACCCTGTAATTAAAAAACTTTTTAAAAAATCTTGTGATAATGAAAGTAATGTTAGCTAAAAATTAATTAATTATAAATATTTGATAAAACAATAATATATTTATAGGTGTGATAATTATGAGTGACATAGAATTGAAAAATAAAGAAGTTTTTATCCCAGCTAAGTTAAGAGATGATTTAAATATTAATGAAAATGATGATATAGATTTTAAAGTTATCAAAGATGGAATTATAATAAAGTTTCATGAAAAAAAAGATAGTTTAAGAGATATGATAGGAATAGCTGAGGCTCCTGAGCCTACTAATGCTGTTGATTTGAAACGGAAAGGACAAAGAGGAGAATATTAATTTGCTTTTCATTGATACAAGTTTCATCATTGGATTAACTGTTAATAATGACCAATGGCATGATGAGGCACTTAATTTATTTCCAAAAGTAGAAAAATCTAAAAGATATATTTCTAATGTTATAATACTCGAAACACTAAATGGATTAGTGGATATTATGGATGGAAAAGAAATTGAGAAAATGTATCATTTGTTAAATAATAATTATAATGTTTATATGGTTGATAAAGAGATTCAAAATAAAGCTATAAATATTTGTAAAAAGTATGATGGTTCTCTTGGTTATGCTGATTGTACTTCTATTGCTGTAATGGAAGAATTAGATATTCATGAAATTGTATCTTTTGATGAACATTTTGAGAATAAAGATAGTATTGTAAGAATACATTAATTATATTTTTTTGAGGATTTTTTTATAGAGGATTTCTGAATATTAATTTTTTTATTTTTTTTTATTAATTGGCTGTGCATCAATTACATTTTCGATGAACAAAGTTGTATATTCTTAATTTTAATTGAAAAATGTTTAAATTATTTAAAATATGCTAATATTGTTTATTTTAGTATATATACTAGTTGAACAAAAATAATTGGTGCACAATCAATTAAGTATTTTTTGTTAATCTTTTTCTTTATATTCTTCATAGTTTATTTTATATACTTTAGATTATATATGTAGTTATATGTGTTAATATTAAAAGATTTAATAGGTTTAAGAAGGAAATTATTAAAAATGTAGTATTTTTAAGTCACTGTAAAAAATTATAGTGAAAGTCATATAAAATTTGCATTAATTTTAGAAAAAGTGAGATTATCCATTTTTTTAGTTGGTCAAAAAATTTGTATTATTCTTATTGTAAATTATATTATTTTTGAAAATGATTTTATACTCTTTAAATTAAAGATAAAAAGTAAAATAACCATTACAAAAAAAAATAAACCAAGATTCAATAAAAAAAAAGATAAAAAAATATGGAAGGGGAAAAAGATAAATCCCTTCTAAATAATGTAAAATTTTAAATGTATTGATTAATCCTGTTTTCTTCTAAAACTAACTACAAAAATACCTATCAAAACTAAAACAACACTAATTACAGGAATTCCAGTCTTCTTCATAGAAGCAAAACCAAAATTACCAGTACCATTAGTAATGTTACTATTATTAGTATGGTTAGTATGATTGGTATGGTTAGTATTGTTATCCTTCACATTAAAGCTAAAACTATTAATGAAACCAAGATAATCACTGTTTCCATTAAAAAACACTTTAACACTAGTTTTACCTGTGTGGGTTGGTTTATATTTTAAACTCCAAAAACCACTAGAATCAGTTCTTAAAGTATAAACATTACCATTTACTGTAACAGTAATAGGAATATTAGCTAATGGATCACCGTTTTCATCATAAGCTTTACCACTAATTATGATAGTCTCACCCAATTTAACATTAGTAGGAATATTAACTATGGAATTAGTAGCTAACTTATTAACAGTGAAAGTCTTATTCTCAATGAATCCATCATAAAGATCATCACCAAGATAAATTAAGGATAAGTCAAAGACTCCAGCATGCTTTGGAGTGTAATTTAAACTCCAAACACCATCAGAATCAGTAGTCACATTAAAAGCTTCACCATCAATAATAAGTTCTAAATTAGCATCAGCTATCGAATTGTCATTCTGATCAGTTAAAAGACCAGAAATTGAAACTGCTTGATTAAATTTAACAGTTCCAGGAATATTAATAGAAGAATCACTAGCTAACTTAGCATTAAAACTAGTAGTATTAGTAAAACCTGTGTAATTATCATTACCAATCCAGCTAACATTAACAAAGAACTCACCATCATGATGAGGAGTATAAATAAGGTTCCAAGCACCAAAATCATTAGTAGCTATACTAAAAGTTTCACCCTCAATAGTAACAGTAATATTAACATTAACTATAAGATTACCATTCTCATCAGATAAAGTACCACTAATACTAGCATTAGTACCAATTTGAACATTATTCACAAGTATAGTACTGTTAGTACTATTTTTCAACACATTAAAACTACTAGTATTAGTAAAACTAGTATAATTACCAGAATCAGACTCAGTATAACTAACAGTAACAGTGTAAGTTCCTGTATGATTAGTTAAATGGCTTACAGTCCAATTACCACCATTAGAATCCACAACAACATTACTATACAATTTACCATCCACAGTAACATTCACACTACCAATAACAGTGTAATTAGCTAGCTGACCAGTAATAACTGCAGTATCACCAACATGAACACTAGAAGGATCCACAAGTATAGTACTGTTAGTACTGTTTTTAAACACAGCAAAACTAGTAGTATTAGTAAATGCTGTGTAATTACCAGAATCAGACTCAGTATAACTAACAGTAACAGTGTAAGTTCCTGTATGATTAGTTAAATGGCTTACAGTCCAATTACCACCATTAGAATCCACATCAACATTACTATACAATTTACCATCCACAGTAACATTCACACTACTTATAACAGTATAATTAGCTAAAACACCAGTAATAACCACAGTATCACCAACCTGAACATCATCCACAAGTATAGTACTGTTAGTACTGTTTTTCAACACTTCAAAGGTTGTAGTATTAGTGAAACTAGTATAATTACCAGAATCAGACTCATTATAACTAACAGTAACAATATAAGTTCCTGTATGATTAGTTAAATGGTTTACAGTCCAATTACCACCATTAGAATCCACATCAACATTACTATACAATTTACCATCCACAGTAACATTAACACTACTTATAACAGTATAATTAGCTAACTGACCAGTAATAGTAGCATTAGTACCAATTTGAACATTACCTACATTGATAGTACTGTTAGTACTGTTTTTAGACACAGTGAAATTTGTATTATTAGTAAAACTTGTGTAATTATCATTACCAAGATAATTAACAGTTACAGTAATGTTTCCTGTTCTGTTAGTAGTGTAATTAAGACTCCAACCACCAGTACTATTAATATTAACATCACTATAAACATTTCCATCAACAGTAACATTCAACAAATCAGAACCATTACCAGTATAACCCTCAAGTTGACCTGTAATAGTAGCATTAGTTCCAATTTGAACATTACCTACATTGATAGTACTGTTAGTACTGTTTTTATACACAGTGAAATTTGTATTGTTAGTAAAACTTGTGTAATTATCATTACCAAGATAATTAACAGTTACAGTAATGTTTCCTGTTCTGTTAGTAGTGTAATTAAGACTCCAACCACCAGTACTATTAATATTAACATCACTATAAACGTTTCCATCCACAGTAACATTCAACAAATCAGAACCATCACCAGTATAATTACTTAATTGACCACTAATAACAGCTTTATCACCAATACTAACATCAGAAACAATGATACTAGAATTTGTATTAAATGCTAGAATTGCATATTGATTATCTAAAGTTGCAGCAACTACTTGAGTACCAGAAGACACAGTAAAATTATCTTCAAATGAATCATCACGACTAGTATCATAACTATTACCATTAAAAGTACCATTCAAAGCAAAATAAGGTAAATTCTCAACACCGTCATTTTTTAAAGTAGTATTAAGCACTAAAAATGCGAATGAAACATTATCACCTGATTGAAGATTATCCAAACTAGTAAGATTAGTAATTCTCAAAATATAATGATTATTAGTATTAATACTTAAAGTTTTACCAGTTATATCATTAACACCCCACCAATTAAAATCAAAACTACTACCATTATCATAACCATTGAGATTCACTCCAACAGGAGCAATAATCCTATTATACTCGACAGTAACATTAACAAGAGAACCAGTCTTAAGACCACTGAAATTTAAACCAGTATTATTAGCAAAAATAGTATTACCACGAATAACAAAATCAGTCACATTAATAGGAACATTATAATGATTAACAAAATAAAAACCACTACCACCAGTAGCATTTATAGTATTATTCAAAAACATAACACCACTAACATTACCATCATAAGAACGAACATGCACACCATAGTCTGTTCCTATGATATTATTGTCAGTGAAGGATATATTAGTGTTGATGCTGCTGTCTACATGCAGAACAACACTATAGTTGTTTCCTATGATATTATTGTCAGTGAAGGATATATTAGTGTTGATGCTGTAAGTTGCACCCAGATCAACACCATCACCTGATGTACTTGTGATATTATTGTTGGTGAAGGATATATTGGTGTTGTTGCTTCTGAATACATTCAGTATAACACCATAGTCTGATGTTCCTGTGATATTATTGTCAATGAAGGATATATTAGTGTTGTTACTGTTGAATACATTCAGATAAACACCATAGTCTCTTCCTGTGATATTATTGTCAATGAAGGATATATTAGTGTTGATGCTGTAAGTTGCAGAAAGAGAAACACTATATGTTCCTGTGATGTTATTGTCAGTGAAAGTTATATTGGTGTTGATACTGCTGCTGTCTGCATACAGACCAACACCATCACCTGATGTACCTGTGATATTATTGTTGGTGAAGGATATATTAGTGTTGATACTGCCGTATGCCTCCAGACCAACACCATAGTCTCTTCCTGTGATATTATTGTCAGTGAAGGATATATTAGTGTTGATACTGCTGGATGCATTCAGATAAACACCATAGTCTCTTCCTGTGATATTATTGTTGGCGAAAGTTATATTGGTGTTGATACTGCTGCTGTATGCAGACAGAATAACACCATAAACTGATGTACCTGTGATATTATTGTCAGTGAAGATTATATTAGTGTTGATACTGCTGTTTACATCCAGACCAACACCATATGTTCCTGTGATGTTATTGTCAGTGAAAGTTATATTGGTGTTGTTGCTGCTTTCTGCATACAGGTAAGCACCAGTGTATGTTCCTGTGATGTTGTTGTTGGTGAAGGTTATATTGGTGTTGATACTGCTGCTGTATGCATACAGATAAACACCATTGCCTGATCTTCCTGTGATATTATTGTCAGTGAAGATTATATTGGTGTTTTTGCTGCTGTATGCATCCAGACCAACACCATAGCTTGATCTTCCTGTGATGTTATTGTTGGCAAAGGATATATTAGTGTTGATACTGCTGCTGGATGCAGCCAGATAAACGCCATAACCTGATGTTCCTGTGATATTATTGTTGGTGAAGATTATATTGGTGTTTTTGCTGCTGTATGCAGACAGATAAACACCATTGCCTGATGTTCCTGTGATATTATTGTTGGTGAAGGTTATATTAGTGTTGTTGCTGCTGTATGCAATCAGAGAAACACCTCGTGATGTTCCTGTGTTGTTGTTGGCGAAGATGTTGTTGTTGGCGAAGGTTATATTAGTGTTATTGCTGCTGTATGCAGACAGAGAAACACTATAATTTCCTGTGATGTTATTGTCAGTGAAAGTTATATTGGTGTTGATACTGCTGCTGTATACATACAGAGAAACACCATTGCCTGATGTTCCTGTGATGTTGTTGTTGGCAAAGGATATATTGGTGTTGATACTGCTGCTGTATGCAGCCAGATAAACACCATAGCCTGATCTTCCTGTGATATTATTGTTGGTGAAGGATATATTAGTGTTGATACTGCTGCTGTATGCACCCAGATAAACACCTCGTGATGTTCCTGTGATATTATTGTCAGTGAAGATTATATTAGTGTTATTGCTGCTGTATGCAACCAGATAAACACCTGATGTTCCTGTGATATTATTGTTGGTGAAGGATATATTAGTGTTGTTGCTGCTGTATGCAAGCAGATCAACACCATAGCCTGATGTTCCTGTGATATTATTGTTGGTGAAGATTATATTAGTGTTGATACTGCTGTTGTATGCAGCCAGATCAACACCAGATTTTCCTGTGATGTTGTTGTCAGTGAAGATTATATTAGTGTTGATACTGCTGTTGTATACATACAGAACAACACCATAGTATGTTCCTGTGATATTATTGTCAGTGAAGGATATATTAGTGTTGATACTGCTTCTGTATGCAAACAGATAAACACCAAATGTTGTTCCTGTGATGTTATTGTCAGTGAAGGATATATTGGTGTTGTTGCTGCTGGATGCATTCAGATAAACACCATGGTCTGTTCCTGTGATGTTGTTTCCAAAAAAAGTCAAATTACGTAAACCCTTAGAATTAACAAGAACACCATTAAAATTATTAGTATCATTACAACGTATACTATTATTAATAAAAAAAACAAAAGAAATAGCCATACCATTACCATTAACAAAAACAGCACCATAATTACCATTACTAAAAGAAGAAAAAATAACATTATCTTTAATCGATATATTCGTTAAATTATCACCAGAACTACTAATATTAATACTAATACCACTAGTAGTAATATTATTACCAGTAACAGTTAAATCACTACTATTACCAATAACAGCACTAGTATAACCAGTGATAGTTAAATTAATAAGCTTAACATTGGATGCAGTGATATTAAACAATATACCTGATCCATTTATCTTAACATTACCACTACTCTTACCTTGTATAGTAGCATTACGAGTAATATTAATCTGACCCAGAGAATACTCACCATCATCAAGATTAATAATCACTTCATCAGGAGTATTATTATCAATAACACCCTGAAAACTCTCATTTGTAATATTATCACTATTAAAATAATACTCATCTGCACTAACACTAGACACACTAAATAATAATAAAAAGCCTAGGACAAACAGAAATGAAATAAAACACTTATCTCTAAACAAAATACTTTTCATAATTTTATTTTTCATCATCTTTTTTTTTCACCTCCTGATCCAATCAATCAGATTATAATAAAAAATAGTAACATAGTAAAAAATGAGCACTCACTATGTTACAATATAATAATATAAAAATACTCCTATATAAATATAACTACCAAAAATCAAAAAACAATAGCTGCCCCCCCCCCCTTCCTCTAAACTAAAAATAAAAGAAAAATAAAAAGTAAAATAACTATTACAAAAAATAAACCAAGATATAACAAAAAAAAATAATGAGGGTAGGCCAAAATTCCATATTGCTTTGTCAAAACCTTAAGAAAATCCTTTGTTTGGGAAAAAAAGAAACTTTTTTTTTGAAAAAAGCTATTTTTGGCCAACCCTCATAATATAAAAAAATAAAGATAAAATATAAACAATTATAAATCTAAAAATAAGTAAAAGTAGGAAAAATAACTATATTTGAGGACAACTCATAATTACAAATTCAATGAACAAAAGTCTAAGTTTAGAAATATTTTTGAACAAAATATCATATAATAAAATTTTTTAAAAATTGTTCATTTTAGTATATATACTAATTGAACAAAAATAATTGTGAGTCATCCTCTATTAAAAAATAAAAATAATAGTAAAAGTAATAATAAAAATAAAAAAATATTATAATAATTTCCCTAATTTTAATAATGCTTTAGGAGAAACTTTTATAAGATTTTTAACAAGTTCAGTAGTACTTACTTTTTCAAATTCTACATCTTGGAAAGCATCAGCAACTGAATCAAGTTCTTCATCAGATAAAGAAAGAGCATAATCTTTAACTTTTAAATATTTATCAATTTCATGACCAATGTCATCCCTAATATTTTTATCATATTCTTTCAATCTATCTTTAGAAAAATCACCATCAGCAATAGCACTTGCAGCAACAATACCTGCATGCATTCCACCTTTCATACCACTAATGATTCCTCCACCAGTTAAAGGATTAACTTGACCTGCAGCATCTCCACAAACAAGGATATTATCATCATATATTTTTTTTGGCATTCCACCAACAGGATCTCCACCAATATTAAACTCAACAGCTTGAGCATTTTGAGTAGCTGGACAATTAGCTACAAAATCTTTTAAATGTTCATAAGGAGTTTTATCAGTGTCATTAGTTATTACAGCAAGTCCTACATTGGCTATATCATCACCTTTAGGGAAAATCCAAGCATAACCACCAGGAGCAACACTTCCAAAGTAGAATTCAATAACATCCTGTTTTTCCATTTCTACTCCAACCATTTCAAATTGGATTCCTGACTCCATATTAGTTGCCTTAGTAGCTGTTCTAAGTCCTGCCCATCTAGCTACTCGAGATTCTGGTCCATCTGCAGCAATAATTATATTAGCTTTTATCTCAAATAACTCACCCATATGCTCACATGTGACAACATAAGCATCTCCTTCTTTTCTCATTCCATGGGCAAGTGTTTTTATCTTAATTTCAGCTCCAGCTCTAGCTGCATCCATAGCCATATATTTATCAAATATTTTTCGCTCTAAAATATAACCTGCTTCTGGAAGCTCAATTTCATCAGAAGTTAACCATACATTAGTACCATTTGGAGAAACTAACCTAACCCCATCAAGTTCTTTAGTAACCCAACGTACATTAGGTTCAATTCCTAAATCTGCAAGTCCTGCTTTTGAAACCCCTTCAGCACAACGTTTTGGAGCACCAATCTCAGATTTTTTATCTATAACTATTACTTTAGCTCCACCTAAAGCAGCATGTTTAGCTGCTGATGATCCTGCAGGTCCAGATCCAATTACTAATACATCAGTTTTAATCATTTTATATCCACCTAATAAATATTAATCAATAATTGTAAATATATTGTTATATTATTCTTTTTCTAATGCTGTGATAGGACAAACCTTAACACAAGTGCTACAATCTCTACATTCGCTTTCATCAAAAATTAAAGTAGATTCTTTAACTTCAATTAAATTCCTTGGGCAAACCCCCGCACATTCTCCACAGAACATACACCAATCTTTTACTATCATTCTATCTCCTATAAATTTAATTATATTTATAATGTAAACCTTTATAATTATAAGTCAAAAAAAATATTATACATTACATATAGTTTTTTATAGTATATATAATTATTCGGATAACTGAACCATAAATACAGTAATTAACTTCCGAGATTTAAAAATTAAAGAACTGAAATATAATAAATAATTAAAATTGAATGAAAATATTTGACATACTCTCCGACTGATTATTTTATGAAGTTTCAGTCGGAGATTCTTGCTCTCTAACATTATTATTAATATGTTAAGCTACAGTTTCTTGTTTAGATAGAACTATTGTTCCATAGTGACACAATCTTAAATTCCCACTTATCCAGTGGTACATTCATTATTTATTCGGATAGCTTCATTAAGAATGTTAATAGATGCATTAATATCCCTATCATGTTTTGTTCTACATTTTGGACATGTCCATTCCCTGATAGCTAGTGTTAAATCTTCTTTTTTATATCCACATTTGTTACAAAGCTTTGATGATGGAAAAACTTTACTTATTTGTATACATTTTTTATCATACCATTCAGCCTTGTATTTTATCATATCAACAAGTCTTGACCAAGATATTTGGCTTATACTATGACTTAATCGCTTATTTTTTATCATATTTTTCACTGATAATTTTTCTAAACCGATTAAATCAAAAGATTTAATTAATTCTGTGGATAGTTTCTGATATTCGTCATTACGAATATCAAAGACTTTATTATACAATTTTTGTAATTTCTGAACAATTTTTTTCCAGTTGTTAGAACCTTTTACTTTTCTTGATAATTTTTTATTTAATTTGGCTATTTGGTGTTCTATTTTAGTTAGGCGAGTGATTGGTTTTCTCTTTTCGCCGTTACTAAAAATCATCAAATCTTTTAAGCCTAAATCAATACCAACATTATCTCCAGTTTTTAACATTGGACTTACTGGAACATTTTTACAGTTTAGTACTGCAAACCATCTGTTATTTTCACATTTGACAGTACAACTAAGTATATCTCCTTTAATCTTTCTATTATCTCTGTATCTAATTAATCCAAATCGTGGTAATTTTAATTTATTGTTTTCAAACCGTATGCTATTGTTATTGTTCTTTAAACGGATACTTTGTATGGGATTTTTCCGTGATTTGAATCTTGGAAACTTATTTTGGTGCTTGAAAAATCGAACCATACTGTCTTTGAATATATCACAAGTCGATTGTAAGCTGGTACTTTCACTATCTTTTAAGAAAAAATACTCAGCTTTAAGCACATTCAACCAATTATTAAGTGTCGAACGATTAACTTTAGGTATATAGTTATAGGGATTGATTCTTGGATTATTAACAACTAAACTAAAAATTAACTGATTATAGTTGAGTAATTGATTGAATACAAATCGATTGTATCCAAAATTTTTGTATAATTTATCCTGCAATGATTTATTTGGATATATCCTAATTTTATAGGACTTAACTATTGTTTTCATAGTCTTTTTTGATTTTGTATGTATTTTGTCACTGTTTTTAAGTTAGCTCCACTCGTTGTAGATATGAAGTACCCTATTTTCCAAAAAGCTTCCTTCCAAAGCTTTTTCCTAATTTCAGGATATTCTTTTTTAATCAAACGACTACTGGCCGATTTATACGCATTTACGAATTTTAATAATTGAGTTTGAGGTTTAGCTTTGAACAACAAATGTACATGATCTGATTCAAAATTAGATTCTTCTAAAACTATATCAAAGTTAGAAGCATTATTATTAAAAATTTCAATCAATCTATTGAAGATTTCAGGAGTGATAACTTGTCTTCTGTATTTAATTACAAGCACCAGATGATATGTCAACCTATATACTGAATGTTGATTCTTATCTAAATCATGACTCATAGCTACTTATATATATTTTAAAGTATTTAAAACCTTTGCTTCAAACAATGCTACTGAAATTCATCTATGACTGAAATATTTTATGATGTTTCAGTCATAGTATTCTTTCAGATCTAAGATAAAAAAATTAAAAATTATTTATATCATCTAAATAAACGACTTCATCACATATTTTTTTAATTAGATCCTTATCATGGCTAACAACTAACATTCCTATGTTTTTCATTCTTACTAAATCTATAACAAGATTCCAAATTTGAACTTGAGTAACAGCATCCAACATTGTTGTCATTTCATCAGCTATTAAAAACTTAGTATTAGGAGAAAGAGCTCTAAGAACTGAAAATCTCTGAAGCTCTCCCCCTGAAAGTTCATTAGGCCATCTATTAAGCCAAGATTTCTGTATTCCAAATTTTTCTATAATATCCTCGTCCACATTCCAAGATTCATATAAAATATCCTTCATTTTCCATTTTGGATTCATTGTTTGTTCAGGATGTTGGAAAATTAATTGTACAGGATTATATTCATTTTTTGAAATATTTAAACCATTAATTTCAACTTTACCTTCAAAGTTTTTATTATCAATATACCCTGCTAAAATTTTTGAAAGAGTAGATTTCCCACTACCACTATCTCCAACCAAACCTTTAATCTCACCACTCTTTATATTTATGTTTAAATCCTTTAAAATCCATCTTTTACTAGAATCATATTTGAAGCTTAAATTTTCTCCTTTTAATTCCATTAAATTACCTCACTAGAATATAATAAAAAAGTTAATAAAAAATTAATGAAAAATTAATGAAAATAGTATCTAGAATATTTTCTATGACCTCTATGACATCGTACCTTTTTACCTTGAATATCTTGAAGTTCAGGGTTTAATGTTTTACAACAATCTGTAGGATGATCACATCTATCATAATAAACACAACCTTCTGGAATTTCACCATGTATTGGTTGATGACCTTCATACAAATGAAAACCGTTTTGAGGAAGAGCCTTATAAAGTGCACGTGTGTAAGGATGCACTAAATTTTCACCATCCCCTGAAAAGTCTTTTGCATTAACTATTTCAATAACATATCCTGAATAAAATATAACTATCTTATCAGCAACATTTAAAGCAGCATTAATATCATGAGTAATTAAAAGAACACCCTTTCCATCATTTGCCATTTGTTTAAGGTAATTTAAAGTTTCTTCAATAGCTTTATCATCCAAGCCAGGAGTAGGTTCATCTGCAATTACCAAATCAGGATTTTGAATAAGGGCTGTTGAAACCAAAACTCTCCTTGCCATTCCTCCAGAAAGTTGAAATGGGTATAAATCATCAACTTCCTCACCTAAACCATATTCTTCAAAAACTTTTCTTTGATGAATTTTTTTAGTTTTTTTATCTTCTTCATCAACAGTTTCACCAATAACCTGATCAGAAACTTTCATAAGAGGATCTAAATAATTAACTGATTGTGGAATTAAAGCTATTTCACTCCCCCTGACGTTCTCTTTAAGATTTTGATCTAAATTTTTCCCTTTAAAACTCATTTCTCCAGTGAGAGTTGCATTTTTAGGCAGTATTCCTAGAATTGCATGTGCAAGTAAACTCTTTCCAGAACCACTAGAACCAAGAATAGCTACTATTTCCCCAGTGGAAATATCTAATGTTAAATCACTGATCACTTTGAGTAAATTTTGTCTTAATCCTCTAGTATATTGAAGAAATGAAATTGAAATATTTGAAACTGATAATAATTCTTCTGATTTTTCAGAATTTTCATTCATATCATTCGATATAGTTTTATTTTTAATATTTAACAATTAAAAACCTCCCTTACTCATGTGCATTTGTAGGATCTAATAATCTTTGCAAATTATCCCCAACTAAATCAAATGAAAGAACAATTATTAATAGAGATATACCTGGGAAAAATGCTAACCACCAAGCTCCTGTAGCTAAATATTTCATTGATTCAGCAAGAATCACTCCAATAGCTGGTTCATGAGGAGAAAGTCCAAAACCAAGGAAAGTTACACTGGCTTCATGCATAATTGCATGAGGGAAAACCAAAATCACACCTAAAAATATTTGAGTTAATACTAATGGAAGAATATGGTATTTAGCTATCCACCATTTTGATTTACCAAAATTCTTTGAAATATGAACATAATCAGATGTATTAATCTGTTTTACTTCTGCTCTAAGAACCCTTGTTAATGAAGTCCAATGAGAAACACCTACACCTATAATTACACCAACAGCTCCTCCGCCTAAACTTATTGAAACCAAAATAATCAACAAAAGATGAGGGATAGATGAGAAAAGATCAACTAACCAACTTACAAAAGTATCCAAATACTTGTTCATACTTGACATTAGACCTAGAATAACTGCTATAATCATACTAATAATAGATGCAAAAGCACCAATCATTATACTAAGACCTAATCCTTTCATTGTTCTTGTAAACATATCCCTACCCATCCAATCAGTACCAAAAATATGTTCAAATGAAGGAGGTTGATTAATTGCACTAAAATTAGTTGTAATATTAGCTACATTAATAAATAAACTATTTATAACAACAGCTAAAAGTAACATTGAAGTTAAACTAATAATCAAAATAGTTTTTGTTCTTAAATTCATCTTTAAAGGAGAAGTATAAAACTTTCTAATTGGCTTATCAATAGGATCACCCGCAGGTTTATTCATTAGATTCACTCTCCCTAATTCTAGGATCTACAAATTTATAAATAACATCAGCAATTGTATTTCCACAAAAAACAAAGATTGTTGAAAAAATTACAATACCTAAAAGTAAAGGAACATCACTTCTAAGACCTGCAGCAACAGCAGCTTGACCTATACCGGGATAAGAAAATACTTGTTCCACTAAAACAGCCCCTCCAAACAACTCACTAAAAGATAAAAATTGAATAGTAATAGCTGGAAGAAGAATATTTCTAACTCCATGACGTTTAACAAGAGACCAGCCTTTTTCACCTCTAGCTTTTGCAAAAATTATAAAATCACTAGACATAATATTATTAAGTTTATCTCTTGTAAAAAGAGCAATTTGAGCAATTCCGATTACACTGAGAGCAGTTGCAGGAAGAATTAATCTATCTAACCAATCCCAAAACGTCACATTTTCAGATAAAACTCCTACAGGGACTCCTAAACCTGTTGGGAACCATCCTAAGTATACTGAAAATACCATAAGCATCAAAAGAGCTATCCAAAAGGTAGGTGCTGAAAGAAGGATATAACAATATATTTTAACAAATTTATCAATCCAACTTCCTCTATACATTCCAGCTAATGTACCTAAGGTAAAACCAAGAACTCCAGAAATCAGCCAAGAAACAAACATTAAAACTAAAGATGCTTGAAATCTATCTCCAATAACTTCTAAAACAGGAACTCTATAAATAAGAGAAATACCAAAATTTCCTTGAAAAACATCAAGAGTCCAATGTAATGCTTTTTCCCAGACTGGTACGTTTACACCCCAAAATTGCTGTAAATTAGCTAATTGTTCACCACTAACAGTCATTTCCCCTATATAAGCACGAACTGGATCGATTGGAGAAATATCTATAAGAACAAAACTAATAATAGCTACAGCTATAAGAAGAATAATTAATCTAATTGCTTTATATCCCAAAAAAATAGCTAATTTTCTATAGTTAAACAACAAATCACCATTTTATAAAAAATTGATTAATTAAAGAATTATTTTTAAGAATCATTGAAGATTTATATTAAAAATTCTTAATAATTAATTCTTAATAATTCTCAATTAATCATTAAACAATACTCACAGAAATTAAATTAACCTGTTTGATTTACACGTTTCCAGTCATAAATATTTCCAAAAATATCTCCACCATGAGGTTGTATTGTGGTAGTATTCTCAGATATATCAAGAGAATTATCAACAAAATAAGGATAATCTACAAATACTGTCCATAACCATACAGCATCACCTTTTGGAGATATTCCATTTGATCCATCCCATGAAACCATTGACCAATCATTATAAGATGATTCAAGATTAGAAGAAGATAAAGCAGATTCCATATGTTGATTTACAATAGGATTATCGTAAAATGCAGGATTATCATAATTATTACCAGCAAATCCACCATAATACTGATGATACAAAGAAGATGGATCTAAACCTCCATATCCCCATACAACACCATTAGAAAGTTTAAGTTTATCAATCTCATCCCAACTTTTACCTTCAACATTAACTTCAATTCCAAATTTTTTAGCTTGTTCAGAGACACTTACTGCAATGGATTGTCTTGTTGTATCATCAGAAGGATAATAAACAGTGAAAGATGCTTTTTGACCATCTTTTTCCAAAATTCCATCACCATCAGAGTCTTTCCAACCATCAGATTCAAGTATAGATTTAGCTTTATCTATATCTCCATCTTCAATAATTGCTTCAGTGTTATTCCAAGGGAGTTGATATCCAATACCATCAAAAGATTTATTACCATGTCCTTGTAAAGGTCCATCAATAATAGTTTGACGATTAATTCCATAATTTAAAGCTTCTCTAATAGCTTTATTAGAAGTCACATTATTTCCAATAGAAACACCATCTTCAGTTTTGTTACCTGTATCTGGAAGATATGGTAAAGATATTCCTCTTGCATCAACAGAATCAAGTATAATTGAAGACATATTACTGATTTTTTCATTAGAATAAGACAAAGGCACTTCAGCTATATCAACTTCACCTTTCTTTGCAGCTGCAAATGCTGCATCTCCTGTTAAGAATAATATTGTTAACTTTTTAAATTCTGGTTTTTTACCATAATAATCATCATTTAATTCTAAGATAACCTGTTGACCTTTATCCCACTGAACAAATTTATAAGGACCAGAACCAATTGGATTTTGTCCATAAGTCTCATTATTATAACTTTCAGAAGGCACGATTCCAAGAGTAGACAATTTTGATATAAAAGTTGAATCAGAGTTATTCAAGTAAAATTCAACTGTACTATCATTTACAGCTGTTGCATTAACCATATTAGATAAATCAATATCTCCCCCAACTTTTTTAGCTTCATTATATGTAAATGCAATATCTTTTGCTGTTAGAGAACTATTATCATGAAACTTAACTCCATCTCTAATATTTACAGTATATGTTTTACCATCACTACTTACAGTATGATTTGTAGCTAAATCATTGACTAAACTCATATTATTATTTCTTTTAAAAAGAGTACTCTGAATTAAAGGTTCAGAAGCTGAAGCCCAACCCAAAATAGGATTAAAACCAGTTTCAGGTTCACCACCATGAGCTCCAACTGCAGTTACCAACTCATCAGGATTTCTTTCAGTCGATGAATTTCCAAGGACTAAACCTCCTGCTACAATACCAATAACTATAATAATAGCTATAATCATTATATGTTGCTTTTTCATATTTTTTCCTCAATTTTCATTAAATATTCCTTAAATTATTCTTCAAATAGCTAAATAGTAAATTTAATTTTCAAATCTCTAAAGAAAGTTTTTTATAAATTTATCTAAATAGAACTTTTTAGCTATATTATAAAAAAATATAAATAAGAAAAGTATAAATAAGAAAATAATTTATATAAAAGCTATTAATAGTAATACTTTTTATAAAAAAATCCTAGAAATAGTATTACTAATATTAACTTTATTAAGATTATTTTTTATTTATAAAATTAAATTATAGAAATTGATATAAATACTTTTCTAAAAATTCGTAATACTTTTTTCTTTATTTTCTAAATAAAGTATTAATTATTACTTAAATTAAGAAAATACAAGAAATAGTAATAAAAACAAATATTAAAATTAAAATAATTGATGTTTGAGGTATTAAATTAGTATACTAAGAATAATTATAAAAAATCTTATAAATGATTATAATAATCATAGATTGCTATAAATCAAATATTAATATTATACAATAATAATTAAAATATTAAATTATTACTGTTTTGTAATAATTAGAAAAATTAAAAAATTAAAAAATTGATAAATTAATAAATTTAGTAAATTTAATAAGCTATAAATTAGTAAATTTAATAAAGTTAATAAATTTAATAAAATTAATAAAATTAATAAAAGTAATAAAAGTAATAAAAGTAATAAAATCAATATAAAACTCTTAATTAAATATCTAATTAATATTTAATCAATACCATAAGATCGGGTAATATAAATAAAAAAAATACTAAAATCAAGCGATATTCTTAAAAAATAAAAAAATTTTGAACGAAGCTTTTTAACTAATTTTTAAATTATGACACATTAATAACTATATTTTAACACTTTTTCATCAATATTTCCAAAAATTTTATGTAATAAATTTCATAAAAAATCAATGAAAAAGTAATACTAAAATTGATTTTAGTAAGATTTTTATCTATAGATATAATTATAAAAAAGAAATATAAATACTTTTCTAAAAATTCGTAATAATTAAACTTAGATTTAGCTAAAAAAGTATTAAATATTACTAAAGTTTCAAAAGGACTATGATAAGTAATAATTAATACCAATAAAATAGATGAAAAATCAGAAGTTGATAAAAAATAAAAACAAACATAATAATATAAAAAAATGAGGATGACTCACAATTATTATTATTTTTTGTTTAATGAGTATATAAAATAAAATGAATAATTTCTAAAAAATTGTGATATATATTTTTTTGTTCAAAAATATATTAAAATTCATAGTTTTGTTCATTGAACTTGTAATCATAAGTCATCCACAAAAAAGAAATAAAAGAAGAGAAATGAAAAAGTGAAAGGAAAAAAATTAAATCTTCTTCTTAAATAAAATAAAAAAGATTCAAAACATAATCCTTTTAATATATAAATCAATTACTTTTATACATTTCTACTTACGCCAAAGTTTAACAATGCTTTTCCAGTAGGTGGGATTTTTTTAATTTCAAACCTCACTTGATTATTCTTAACAAAACTACTCACACGTGCTGATTTTTTAACATAATTCAAAATAGTTTTACCAAGCTTAAATCCTAAAGACTTAGAAGCCTTAAACTTCCCAAAATTCTCATAAACATAGCCATTTCTCAAAACAATCAGATTTGAGTTTAAAGCTTTAACTGCAGCTTTTTTAACCAAACGAAGACCACCATAACTCCCAATATCTTTTTTCATCTTACGAACAAGCTTATACTTAACCTTCACAAGAGCATTAGAAGCAAGACCAGTAATATAAACAGTCACAATATTAGTCTTCTTATCAAATTTAAGTTTCACAGGCCCTGAACCTCTAAGATAAGACAATGAATATTTTTTACTGAATTTAAAACTAAAAGTCTTAGATCCCACTGCATTACCAAAATTCCTATACTTCAAAGACTTTATATAAAACTTACTAGTCTTAACCCTCTGAGAAACAACACCTTTCTTAAATAAATGAATATCCGCTTTTTTCACATTAATAACACTGAATTTTGTATTGTTTGTAAAACCTGTGTAATTCTCATTACCAGTCCAACTAACAGAAACACTAACATTACCAAAACGACCAGCAACATAAACTAAAATCCACTTACCACTATAATCAGTAGTCACATAATATAATTTACCACCAACAGTGACATTCAGCCCAATATCACCTAAAACACCACCATTTTCATCAAAAACAATACCACCAATAGTTATAGTCTCATCCAACTTAACATCACTAGGAATAACAATACTAGAATTAGTACTGTTTTTAAACACCTCAAAGACTGTACTATTACTAAACGCAGTATAATTACCATTACCATTAAAACTAACAGTTACAGTAATGTTTCCTGTACGATTACTCAAATAAATTAAATTCCAACCACCATTACTATCAATAATAACATCACTATAAACGTTTCCATCAACAGTAACATTCAACAAATCAGAACCATCACCAACATAACCCACAAGCTGACCACTAATACTAACATCAGAACCAACCTGAACATTACCCACAAGAATAATACTATTAGTACTATTTTTCAACACTTCAAAGTTTGTACTATTATTAAAACTTGTGTAATTATCATTACCAGAATAATTAACAGTCACAGTGATGTTTCCTGTACGATTAGTCAAATAAGTTAAATTCCAACCACCTGTACTATTAATAGTAACATCACTATAAAGATTACCATCCACAGTAACAGCAATAGGAATATTAACTAATGGATCACCATTCTTATCATAAACCTTAACACCGATCATAGTCTCACCCACTTTAAAATCACCAGAAATATCAATACTGGAATTAGTACCATTCTTCAACACTTCAAAACTTGTACTATTACTAAAACTGGTATAATTATCATTACCCAGAATAATTAACATATTCAT